>CAYLVR010000141.1:0-9557 GCA_964387165.1 uncultured Chitinophagaceae bacterium
CATCCCAGGTAGTTCCACAGTAATATATGGACCGGTGCGCTGGGCAACCATTCTTCACCACGAAAAGCATGGGTGACCTTCATTAAATAATCATCTACTACTACAGCAAGATGATAGGTAGGCATCCCATCGGCTTTCAGTAATACTTTATCATCGACGGTGCTGCTGTTAAATATTATTTCCCCACGGATCATATCAGTAAAACTGATTTCCTGGTTTTCAGGCATTTTAATCCTGATCACGTGTTTAGTGTTACTGGCAATTAATTGCTCCGTTTCTTCTTTAGAGAGCGTGAGCGAATTGCGCATTTTATTTCTTAATGCAGCACTGTACTGAGGAGATTGGTTTTCGTCGGTTTTAAAGCTGGTACGCATTTTATCGAGTTCTTCCGGTGTATCGAATGCATAGTATGCGTGCCCATTGTTTATTAATTGTTCTGCATATTTGCGGTAGATATCTTTTCTTTCGCTTTGACGGTAAGGGGCAAATGGGCCACCTTTGGCAGGGCTTTCATCGGCTTCCAGGCCGCACCACGATAAACAGTCGTAAATGTATTGTTCTGCGCCAGATACATAACGTCCCTGGTCGGTATCTTCGATGCGAAGTATAAATTCACCATCGTTCTGTTTTGCGAAGAGATAATTATATAATACGGTGCGCACGCCGCCCAAGTGCAAGCCACCTGTTGGACTTGGTGCAAACCTGACTCTTACTTTTTTGGCCATAGGCTGCAAATATACAGAATGACCCCGTAGGGTCTGATGTTAGTAATGAATTGGGTTTTGGGAGCCGGTCTTTTCTGCTAACTATTACCTCTGTAAGACGGAGGGATATACGGTTTAACTGATATATTCGTTTAATCTATTGTGAGAGTGTTTTTATTTATATTATTTTCTCTCCTTTTCTCCGGAGTTTCGGCGCAGCTTATATATGAAACTGTATGGGTAGATTATGACAGCGCATGGGAATATAAATCGTTAAAGCTAATACCCATCAGGCCGAAAGATCCGGGTGGAAAGCCGGGGCCGGGAATAATCTCGCTGAATAAAGCGCTTGAACAGGGCATTGCAACTATTAGTGAACGTGGATCGGCATCAACAGAAAATGTACACTGGTTAAGGATAAATAATAAATCGGATCAATCCCTTTTTGTAGCATCTGGACAAACATTCGTCGGGGGCCGCCAGGATAGAATGGTAACGAAAGACACCATTCTTGTTCCGACAGGAAAAGACCAGTATATCCAGGTGATGTGTATTGAAGAAGGACGTTGGAGCGAGAAAGAAAAGAAATTATTATTCAGCAATTATGCAAATATGAAACTGCGCCACGTGTTGGATAAATCGAAGAACCAGGTGCTGGTATGGAAAGAAATATTTGCACAGCTCGATAGTGCTGATTTTAATTCGCCAACATTTGCCTATAATGCTCTTAAACAAAATAAAAATTACCTGCAGCAGGAAAGTGAATACCTGGAATATTTTAAAGAAAAATTTAAACATTCCGATAGTTCTATAATTGGTTTTGTATGCGCGAGTGGAAATAAAGTTATTGGTACAGATATTTTTGCTTATAAGGCAATGTTTTATGATGAACTTGAACCATTATTATACGGTTATATAAATGAAGTATTAATGCATGGAAGTTTGTCAATGTTAACAAAAGCTGAAATAAAGGAATTCATGGATAAAATTCTGACCAATGAAACCATGCAGGATGAATACTGCAAAAAGAACGGAAAAATCTTCAGGGTAAAGAATGAAGTGATTCATGTAACGGCTTATCCCGACACCCCGTAAAAACGCTTCGCTGGTTATGGGATCACGCTTAACTTTGCTTATGTTTTATCTTGTAAAAACACCTGGTTTAATTAAGAAATTATACCCATCCTGCACATGGAACTTTTCGCGGGTGGAGAAAGTTATTTACCTCACATTTGATGATGGTCCGCATCCTGTGGCCACCCCATTTGTATTGGATACATTAAAAAAATACAATGCGAAAGCTACATTTTTCTGCATTGGGAAAAATGTGGCGCAGCATCCCGATATATATAAAAGAATTCTATTGGAAGGGCATACTACTGGCAATCATACCTATGATCATTTAAACGGCTCCAAAAACTCAAATGAAGAATATATTTCAAATATTACAAAAGCAAAGAAATATATTGATAGTGGTTTGTTCAGGCCTCCTTATGGAAGAATTACCGGTTTCCAGGTCAAATTACTGAGCCGTGCATTTAATGTAATTATGTGGGATGTATTGAGCGCCGATTTCGATATTAATCTGAGCCCCGAAAAATGTGCGCGTAATGTTATTAAGAATGCCAGGGAAGGCTCTATAGTGGTGTTTCATGACAGCGAGAAGGCATTTAAGAGACTTGAAAAAGCATTGCCTGAATCATTAGAGTATTTTAGTGAAAAAGGGTATCATTTTGAGGCAATCAAAAATACAGAAATTCCCAAATCTGGAACATAGGCTCTTTAAAATAAGTTGGGCCGGGGTAGACACCCTGGCCCGTTTTTAATCCGTACCCTATGAAAACTGCTTTAAAGGTAGAACTTTTTTAATAAACCAAACTATTTTATAATATCCCTCAAATCGGGGAATACCCGCTACGGTAGCGCGCTGTAGCCGATAAGATGGTTACTTTTGCGGCGAAAAATAAGAAAGCCTGTATGCCCAAAAATGAACTCATAGATACTCATTGTCACCTTTACCTCGAGGAGTTTGCCGCCGACCTGCAAGAGGTTATGCTAAGGGCTGAACAGGAGGGCGTTACACAGATTTACCTCCCATCCCTTGACAGCACTCACTTCCAGGCAATGTGGGATCTTGAAAACCGATACCCCGGTAAATGTATTGCGATGACCGGCATCCATCCCTGTTATGTGAAGGAGAATTACGCGGAAGAACTGGAGAGTATGAAAAAGATATTAGGAACGCGTCGGTTTGCGGCGGTAGGAGAAATAGGACTGGATTATTACTGGTCCAGAGAATTTGATAAATATCAAATGATTGTATTTACTGAGCAGATCAAAATAGCTGAGCAATACGACCTTCCGATAGTAATTCATTCACGCAATTCGATGGATGAGACACTCCAGGTATTACAGAAGTATAAACCTAAAGGAATATTTCATTGTTTTTCCGGTAATCTGCAAAATGCAATGGATATTATTGATTGCGGCATGGTACTGGGAATAGGAGGGGTTATAACTTATAAGAATGCCGGGCTCGATAAAGTGATTGCTGATGTGCCGCTGGAGAAAATAGTACTTGAAACCGATGCCCCGTATTTAACGCCAGTGCCATTTAGGGGCAAAAGAAATGAAAGCAGCTATTTAAAATACGTTGTTGCAAAAATAGCGGCAGTCAAAAATATATCTGAAGAAGAAGTTGCCGAGGTAACCACTGCAACTGCCAGAAAAATATTCTGTTAAATATTACCCGGATCAGGGTGTATCCAGTTACCGTGATAAATTCTTTTTAATAATTCTGTAGCTTCTTCAAGTTGATTTTTATCTACATCGCATACTGCAACAACTTCTATAGGTGCCACCTGTATTAATCTGAATAGATCGCTTTTGCCGTACCACCCTGTACCAACCCAACTTTGTATATTCGTTGAGAATAAAAAACATTCATCCCGGATGCATTTAATGCCGCCAGCGCCAGCGTAGCAGTAGTAGCTTTCAGGAAATTTCTACGCTTGATATCTATGGTACTCATAAATAAGAACTTAAAAAAGAGATAATTGCAGAATAGATCTTTTTATTCCTGATGGAACAATATTATAAACTTTTGTCGCTTCATATCTTGATGCAATGATTATTTCTATATTGCCGAGAGTCTTCTGGAATAACGTTTTCACGAGATCGGGGCAGTTGTTTTCTTTTGAAAGATGAGAAAGAAACAAATGACTCATGAATGCAGGGCGGCGATCAACGCATAGCTTTAATGCTTCTGTATTGGATAAATGTCCATTACCACCAGTAATACGTTTTTTTAAATAATAAGGATAGCGACCGTTAGCAAGCATCTCTTCATCGTAATTGGTTTCAAGAAAAGCAGCGTGACATTGTTTGAAATGAGCAACCAGGTTTTTACACACTCTGCCTATATCTGTAAATATTCCTACTTTAACGGTGTCGGAAGAAACAATAAAACTTGTAGGATCGCTGGCATCATGATTTTTTGAAAATGCGATGATGTTTAATCTCCCAATATTTATTTTTTTACCTGTCTCTAATTCTGTTACCAACCGTTCGTCAAGCAACAATTCGCTCATGCGATAAGTGGTTTCAGTAATATAAACAGGCAGTTGGTATTTACGAGCGAGTACCGGAACGCCATTGATATGATCCGAATGTTCGTGTGAGATAAATATAGCACGTACATTGTTGATATTTAGCCCAAGCCGCAACATACGTTTTTCAGTTTCTCTGCACGATATACCCACATCTATCAGGACTGCTTCCTTGTCGTTACCCACATAGTAGCAGTTTCCATTACTTCCCGAATTTAGTGAGCATATAAACAACGACATCCTCTGTTCTTAATTTCACTACAACTTACGATTTTTTGACTATTGTATAAAAACTATTGAAGCGCATCATTTAACTGAATATAGCAGACTTTAATACTCCCGATTTATTTAAACAATATAATATAGATGTGCCCAGTACTCCAAAGCCATAGGTGATGCTTTTTGAAAAACTTATGGATGATGCTTCGGGAAAATATTTGGCGGGGCAGGATATTTCTCCTATTTCAAATCCTTTATAAATAACCTGCGCCAGAAGCTGGTTATCGAAAACAAAATTATCGGAGTTTGCGTTCAGGTTAATTGCGGATAGAACCTTCCTGCTATATGCCCTGTAGCCAGTGTGATATTCAGATAGTTTTTGACCCAGCAACACATTCTGAATGAAAGTTAACGCCCGGTTGAAAAAATATTTGTACAAAGGCATGCCGTAATGCAGGGCTCCCTTACCTAATATTCTTGATGCCAGCACAATAGGATAAACATTATTTGCAACCAGTTCTGCCATGGAAGGAATTAGTGCGGGATTATACTGGTAATCGGGATGTAGCATTATTATAACATCGGCGCCTATTGAAAGCGCTTTACGGTAACACGTTTTTTGATTACCGCCATATCCTCTGTTGTGATCATGCCGGATGATATGTCGGATACCAAGCTCATGCGCCAGCGTAACAGTTTCATCTGTACTGCAATCGTCAACCAAAATTATTTCATCGACAACATTCAATGGAATTTCTTTATAGGTTTTTTCCAGTGTTTTGGCGGCATTGTATGCCGGCAGGCAAACCACAATCTTTTTACCATTGATCATTGGTGGATGGTTATTTTTCCAATAGGTCGTTTTGGTCAACTTTTATTAAAAGCCAGCTATAAGCAACATGTCCCGATGGTTTAACTTTTGCTATCCAATCGAAGGTATGCCGGTTCCAGATATCAAGATACTCCGCTGTGGTTATTAAAAAAATCCCTTGCTTTGGAACACCGGTTGCCCTGGATACGCCGGGATGCTTTGCAAGATAGTTGTTACAAAAATATTTTCCCTGCTGAAATTCTAAATTGCCGGCGCCCACATAATTGTAAGCCATTTTTTTATCATAGATAAATTCATTGGTATAGGGATAATAATTTTTCCAGTACCTGCCTACACTGAAAATGAGAAAGATGCTTAAACCTCCTACAGCCATTTTCTGGAAATTATTATTAAGATAAGGGATAATGCCTGCGCAGAGGATAAACAGGAATGGATAAATAAAGACTATATGCCTTAATCCACACTGGGTTTTATAGAAAAAGCTCATTATAACCAGAAAGTAAACTACAGGCAATATCAGGAAAAATTCATTGTTGGTCCAACGCTTAAAAGATCTTGATTTTAGCATGACTAAAATGGCCCCCAAAAGAAAAACAAAATAGCTTACAGGTGTTTTATAAAAAATCGAAACAAAATAATAATACCAGAAACTACCGCCGGTAGAGGCGTTGCCTAATATCGTAACTTTTCCAAAAGAACTGATTTGATCGTAGCCACCACCTAACTGGTCGTAATATTTAGCCATATCGAGGCCGGTTACAAAAGGAGTGGGCAAAGGCACCGGTAAAGAAGATGGAAAAAAATGCTGTACATTTTTAAAAAGGTCGCTCATAAAATGATAGCTTCCCAATGGCATGTTAGTGCCATAAAAATAATATCCCGCATTCAGAACGAACCAATTAATTAATACAAAAATGAAAAAATATCTTAGCAGTAGCCGGAGGTTAAAATGCCTGTTTACAACATAATAAAAACAAATGCAAAGGGGGACAATAATATAAAGATGAAAAAGCGATTGTTTTACCAACTGCGATAAAGCGACTGTAAAAGAAAACAGGAGAAAATATTTAGTAGTTTTATGAGTGCAGAATTTCCATAAAAAATAAATGGATCCCAATAAAAAGAGAGCTGAGTAGCTGTCTGTTGTCACCAGCGCAGCGTTCGCGAGATTATTGGGGCAGAGAGACATAATAAATAAGGCAAACAACCCCGCTTTTTTGCCATACAACTCTGAGGCCCATGCAAAAACCAATAATAAGGTGCCGATTGAAATGAATAGTGTAATATATCTCCCCATCCTGATATCATCCGTTCCCCAGTCGTTTTTTTTCAGTCCGGGATTCATTAATTGTTCAGCGGCGCGCGGTAATATATTTAATACACTTACGGGCATTTTACTGTTGTCTGTGATGGGATGTACTCTTTCGGGGTGCCCGGTTGCATAGCGCTTTGCATAATCAAAGAAAGAACCCTCATCAGAAGTTGTGGATTGGGACTGCAGATACTGAATACCATTAAACAGGTAAAAAAGGACTAAAAGCCCGACCCCGATAAGGATAAAATGTTCTTTAAATAATTTAAGGAGAATGCCTTTCATTCAGAATTATGGAGGGTCTTTTGAGTTTTTATGGTTTTAATATTGGAAAGGTAGTCAATAACCAATAACCTGACAATGTGTGCCGGAGAAGATCTTAATTGTTGTTTTTATGTTTTCACCTTTTGAATAAACACGAAAGATATTGGAAGTATCAGAAAAGTTTATTTGCTTTGTGTTTCAAAGTGCTTTTATATGTATTTGGCAGCTAAATTAAAGAAGCAAATCCAGGCGTGGATCATATTTTTCATTATTGCGTTCCTTTTGAGCGGAGTCACCGCTTTTCCAATAGAAACAGAACTGGCCTGGGTTTGCTCCTGGTGGCCCGAACAGCAATCTTCGTTTTATAAATGGTTATATACCTGCTGGCAGGCGATTAAAATCACAAACGAACAATATCCTTTTTTAGCTTATGGGTATGATTGGCTTGCATTTGCACATATAGTAATTGCTATCGCCTTTATTGGTCCTTTAAAAGATCCTGTTAGAAATATATGGGTCATAGAGTTTGGCTGTATAGCCTGTATATTGGTTATACCACTTGCTTTTATAGCAGGCCATATAAGACAAATACCTGTTTACTGGAGACTGATAGACTGTTCATTCGGCATTATAGGAATAATTCCTTTGTTGATATGCCATAAAAAAATAAGACTTCTTGAAAAAATGAGCTTCTTAACCTAAATCAATAAGTGAAGTAGCGGTAATAGGGCCTGGGAAATCCTTTCTGCATGGTGGTATGAAAATGGTAATGTTAAGACAACCAGCCAGGCAAAGAAATTGCTCAACTATTCTTTCTGAATCCTTTTGGGAAGGTGATAGCAGTTAATAATAAGCGTTATGAAATCATTTGTGAGCGACAAATCGGTTGTTAAGAAAATCTGGGGCACGACGGATATAACGCTTTTTATATTTGCCGGCGCTTCCGCTGAATTTGCTTTAAATAAGCAGGTTGACTGGTTGTATTTTACAGGCAAACTCCCTGGCGATCCGATAGGCCGGTTATTTTCTACTTTAAAATATGCGCGGTATATTATTTACAAAGGAGAAAGGGAAGCAATAAATTCTATTGATAAAATAAACACTATCCATCATAGTGTAGAATCATCACGTGGCATAAAAATATCTAATGAAGGATACCAGGATGTATTGTATATGCTTATCTATTATTCGATCAGTTCTTTTGAATTGTTGGAAAGAAAATTGAATAATGAAGAAAAGGATGATATAATAAATACTTTTAACAAGATTGGCACCCAAATGCACATAGAAGATCTTCCACACGATTATGCTGAATGGTTTAAAGCGTATAATTATAATTTAACGGCGAATCTTAAAAACAGTTCATTCACCAGCGATCTGCTTAAACAGTATAGAAAGCATTTAGGTTTGTTTCGTTATTTTCTTCTCCTTGATATACAACGAATGCTTGTGCCCGCCCATGTCAGTAAATTGCTTAATCTTGGTCGCCCAAAAATTGTGCATCGATTAATTCCCGTTTACAGGTTTATTCGCAAGTATCCTTTTCATAGATATTTAATATTAGGCATGGTACCCAATAAATTTAAGGATCAGGTTAGAGGGATGGATCACCCAATCACATAAATTGATTATATTCAGTTATGAAAAAACTGCTTCTTTTATACAGCATTGCAGCTTTAGCAGCTTGTAATAATCCATCAAAACAGATCACTTCCAATGATGTCGATAATGCTCCCGTAACTAATTTCTCGCAGACTGTAATTACAGGAGGCAGTGAAGTATTATACCAGTATAAATGGACCTTGTCGGAGCTTGATGGCAAAGAGGTTGTTGTGGATAGCCCTGAGAAAATACCTCAACTTGCATTCTTCCCCGGGCAGATTAACAGGGTTACGGGAACAACCGGATGTAATAGGCTAACAGGCAGTTTTGAAATTGGCGCAGAAAATATGCTGAAATTCCAACCTTTAGCCACAACAGAAATGGCTTGTATGGGCGTCGATATTGAATCTGCATTTCTTAAGGCATTATATGAAGTTGAGCAATTCTCTATTGCTGAAAATAATTCACTTTTATTACTGAAAGCAGGCAAAATAATTATGAAATTCTCCGGAAAATCCGGCGATCAGGATTTTACAGCGACTGGTAATGAACCTTTCTGGTCATTGAATATGAACCTGGAGAAAGAAATGATATTCCAATTATTAGGTGGAGATACAATTAAAACATCTACGCCAAAAGGAATTAAACTGATGGATGTTGCGGCTACAAGTTATAGCGTACAAACAAAAAATGGATTACTGAATATTATTATTTACGATAAGGAATGTGTAAATGATATGTCGGGGGAGACTTTTCCTAAAACGGTTGAGGTGTACCTGGGTGAGAAGAAGTTCAACGGATGCGGAAAGTTTAACTAGTAACCCCAGGCTTGCGTAATCGTAGTAAACTTATACGCTATAATAAGGGAATAGGTGTTTGGGTAGAAGTGACCAGGCAGCCTGCTGACAGGGGTAGCCCTAATATTTTCCCAACCGAATATTTTACCGTAAAACATTACTTACAGGAACTTTCTGAAGGCACGGCCAAATAGATAATTAATGACTAGGGTGAGCCCC
>CAYLVR010000142.1:0-9520 GCA_964387165.1 uncultured Chitinophagaceae bacterium
CCACGCCCCTTTTTCAAAGGGGCGTGGTGAGTTACACCTGAAGCCTGACTGCAGGGGGATTTTCAACAACCCCCACATTATATTAAATCGAAATAATAATTGATCATTGAAGCAGGTAAGTAATTAATTTCTTGCCCTGTTAACAATATAAGCGCCACACACAACAAGGAATACTCCTATTAGTTTTTGTAAATTAATGGGGCTCTCTTTTACACCGAGCACTCCAAAATGATCCATCACCACAGCAGTAGCTAACTGACCCGCAATAATTAATATGAACATATTTGCTGCACCGATCTGGCTCACCGAAATTAATGTGACGGTTACTACAAAAGCACCTAATAATCCGCCCGAGTACTGGTACCATTTCGCATTAGAGTATTGTGCCAGTTCGGGCAACGTTTCTTTTGAAAACAACAACAATAAGGCGAGTGCAACCGTTCCCACAATAAAAGATATAAAAGCCGCCATCAAAGGGTGTTGTATCGCTGCACGAAGCTGGCTGTTAATGCCCGACTGAGCAGTGATCGCGATGCCGGCCAATATGGGCAACAAATAAAAGAATAATTTCATATTCGCAATTTAAACAATGAGCGTCATTCTATTGAAGAAAGACATACCCGTGAAAGAACGGAAGATCTCAAATTTCGCGTTTGTTAAACTTTCTCACAATAGAAATATTCAGACGCTGTCAACGTTACTTTTGGTATTGGTATGAACAAGAAAGTTGCCCTGGTTATTTGTGTTATTATTACCGGTTTACTGGCCTTTACTGCTGTGCCCGATTCCGGCCCCGGCCCCAAAGGAACGGTATATATTATCATAGATAAATCGGATTACGAGCTTCATCTATATGACGATGAGGGGTGGTATGCTACGTATCCCGTTGTATTCGGCAATAAATCGCAGGGAGATAAATTAATGGAAGGGGATCGTAAAACTCCTGAAGGAACATTTAAGATTGCCAGCAAAAGACCGCATAATAAGTGGAACAAGATTATGTTCCTTGATTACCCCACAAGAGAAAGCTGGGAAAAATTTAACCAGCGAAAGGCCCAGGGAATAATTCCAAAAACAGCAAAAATTGGTGGCGGTATTGGTATTCATGGCACATGGCCGCACGACGACATGGTGGTAGATGAATACACCAACTGGACGCAGGGCTGTATTGCTTTAAGAAATGAAGATATGGACGAGGTATATGGATTTATCCAGCCGGGAACGAAAGTAGTCATTCGCAAATAAAAATCCCCTTCACTTCCTTTAGCAGTGCCTTATTTTGGGGCACCATCAATGATCAGAGTTTTCCCACTTTAATTTCATCCACCACTCCGGGATCTAATAACGTAGAGGTGTCCCCTAAATTACTCATCTCCCCTTCCGCAATCTTCCTTAAAATTCTTCTCATTATTTTCCCGCTGCGTGTTTTCGGCAAACCATTTACTATCTGAATTTTATCTGGTTTCGCAATAGCGCCGATAATTTTTGATACAGTAGAAGAAATATCTTTCTTCATTAATTCTACATCATCAGGTTTTGTAGCGCAGATAACATAAGCATAAATGCCCTGTCCTTTAATATCATGCGGAAATCCAACCACTGCACTTTCAACAACATCCGTATGCATATTGATAGCATTTTCAATTTCTGCAGTGCCTATTCGGTGACCACTTACATTTAATACATCATCCACGCGACCCGTAATTCTATAATTACCCTCCTCATCCCTTAAACATCCATCGCCTGTAAAATATAAATCATCGTATGTGGCAAAATAATTTAACCTGCAACGTTCGTGATCGCCATAAGTGGTCCGTAACATCCCGGGCCATGGAAATTTAATACATAAATTACCGCTCACGCCATTGCCTTCTATGATCTTCCCTTTTTCATCTATCAGCACAGGTTGAATACCAGGTAATGGCAGTGTAGCAAACGATGGTTTTGATGGAGTAATGCCTGCAAGATTGGAGATCATAATCCCTCCCGTTTCCGTTTGCCACCAGGTATCTACAACAGGGGATTTCTTTTTCCCAACATTTTCATCGTACCAGTGCCACGCTTCTTCATTAATTGGTTCGCCAACTGTTCCCAATACCTTTAATGAATTTAATTTATGTTTCTGCACCGGTTCAACACCATAAGTCATTAATGATCTTATTGCTGTAGGAGCGGTATATAAAATATTTACATTGAATTTATCTACGATCTCCCATAATCTCCCCGCATCGGGATATGTGGGAATTCCTTCAAAAACAACCGAAGTGGCGCCAGCGCTTAATGGTCCATATACAATATAGCTGTGCCCTGTTATCCAGCCCATATCGGCTGTACAAAAATGCACATCCCCGGGTTTATATTGAAATACATTTACAAAAGAATAATTCACGAACACCATATATCCGGCGCAGGTATGCACCACGCCTTTTGGTTTCCCCGTAGAGCCGGAGGTGTATAAGATGAACAACATATCTTCCGCATCCATTTCTTCGGCAGGAAAATCAGATAAGCCAGCCTGTTCCACTTTTTTAATTTCATCTTCCCACCATACATCACGCCCCTCCACCATGTTAACAGGGGTTTTTGTTCTTGCCAGCACAATTACCCGTTCAACAAAAGGACATTTATCAAGCGCTTCATCAATAATTGCCTTCAGTTTAATTTCTTTATTTCCACGGTAAGCGCCATCGCATGTTATCACAAACCTGGCATCTGCATCCTGCAGACGATCCGCGATACTTTGTGCACTGAAACCTCCAAAAATTACGGAATGGATAGCGCCAATACGGGCGCAGGCGAGAACTGCAACCACCAGTTCGGGCACCATACCCATATAAATACATACCCTGTCGCCTTTTTTAATCCCATTATTTTTTAATACATGGGCGAACTGGCAGACTTTATCCAGTAATTCAGAATAGGTAATAGTGCGTGAAGGTTCCTTAGGATCGTTAGGCTCCCAGATAATGGCAGGAGTATCACCGAGTAAAGCGATATGCCTGTCAAGACAGCTTTCAGTGACGTTCAGTTTCCCGCCTTCAAACCACTTGATCTGAGGATCTTTAAAATTCCAGGAGAGCGTTTTGTTCCATGGTTTTCTCCACAAAAAATCGGAGGCTATATCACCCCAGAACTCCTCTGGATGCTCTACACTTTTTTTATACTGCTCATGGTATTGTTCCGCGCTGTTGATCTGGTAGGATGGCATGCAATCTTGTTGAATAAAAATTAATAATATGGCAATAGGCCTAAAATTACGACAGAACGGTCACCAAATTGTTAAAAAATTATAATTGAAATGCAGAACGGAAATTGGAAACTATATTTGTGCGAGATGAAAGGAACCGGAACGAATAAGATCACAGTGTCTTTAGGCAGGTTGCTATCAGTTTGTCTGATGGTCTCTTGCCTCACCCTGCTCACCTCCATGAACTTTTTTCTATATTCTTCAACTGAAAAAGTTGTTTCCTCATTAGTTAATAATCATTCTGAGGATTCAAATAATAACTTTCCTCCTTCAGGCCCCACAGAGGAGAAGTCAGGTAATCCAGGATTTTCTTTCTCCGAAGAGATCCTTCACGATGCTCACTCTGAATTTAATTTTTCTACAAACGATCATTTATACCTGCATCATATTGCAGATGCTGATAATATAGAAGCGTTTCATCCTGAGCGTATTCTACCCCCTCCAAAGTTATAATTGTCGGTTAAGCCGGTTCCGGCCCCACTACGAAATGCATTAGCAGTATTTCCGGGCGGCCATTCACCATCCCATCGGGAGGTAACTCGCGAATAATTTTATCAATTAGCTAAACATACGGCAATACTGCCAATCCTCCCTGTGAAGGGTGACCGCGCTGACAATAACATCAAAAGAAACTATCCTATGGTGCGGTTGCGTGGGTTCATTACAAATAAAATCAAAAGTGAAAAAATCTACTCTTTATCTCAGGTCCCTGGTAAATGATTTTCCATCGTCGATCGTGGTATTCCTTGTAGCGCTGCCGCTATGTCTTGGTATAGCACTGGGCTCCAATGCGCCTTTGTTTTCCGGTATTATAGGAGGAATTGTTGGCGGTATAGTTATCGGTATATTAAGCGGATCGCAGTTAAGTGTGAGCGGACCAGCAGCAGGTTTAACCGCGATCGTTGCTGTGGCCATTGGAAAACTTCAGGTTTACGAGGCATTTTTGCTGGCAGTAGTAATTGGTGGCATCCTTCAACTATTACTCGGCTTTTTAAAAGCCGGCATACTCGGTGATTATATTCCTTCAAGTGTAATTAAAGGAATGCTCGCCGCTATCGGTTTAATACTGATATTAAAACAGCTGCCGCATTTACTTGGCTACAGTATAAATTTCCCCGGCGACGAAGCCTTCAAACAAAAAGACGGAGAAAATACGATCACAGAATTATTCAATGCCTTCACCAATATATTACCCCTTGCCTTAATTATCGGTACGTTATCTATATTGATACAATCATTCTGGGACAAATTCGTAGTTAAACGGCATAAATCTTTTTTATTAATTCCCGCACCGCTGATCGTTGTATTGGTGGCAGTTGGTATTAATGAACTGATAAGAACCAGCAATCCTGAACTGGCCCTTAGTAATTCGCACCTGGTGAATATTCCTATTGCTGATTCTATTTACGAATTCGCATCGTTCTTCACCTTCCCCGATTTTACGGCGTTGGGAAATATTGCCATCTGGACGACCGGGCTGACTATTGCAATTGTGGCCAGCCTTGAAACATTATTAAACATACAGGCATCGGATGAGCTCGATCCTTACAAACGTGTAACTCCCACTAACCGCGAATTAAAAGCGCAGGGTGTGGGCAACATGGTTTCAGGATTAATAGGCGGCTTACCACTCACTTCAGTAATTGTTCGGACATCAGTAAATATAAACGCAGGTGCAAAAACCAAAATGTCGGCAATAATGCATGGTCTTCTGTTACTCTTATCAGTTGCCTTAATTCCGAAGATCCTTAACCTTATTCCTTTATCGGCACTTGCGGGGATATTGATTTATACAGGTTATAAACTGGCAAAACCTTCATTGTTTAAATCGTTTTATTCAAAAGGATTATCACAGTTCCTTCCGTTTATCATTACCATCCTTGCTATATTATTTACCGATCTGCTGGTAGGGATTTTAATCGGATGTGTAGTAGGATTATTTTTTGTAATGCGCAGTAATTTCAAATCTGCCGTATTTGTAGTTAATGATAAAAACAATTACCTGTTCCGTTTAAGAAAAGATGTATCATTTTTAAACAAGCCGATCATTAAAAGAAAACTGGAAGAGATCCCTGAAAACTCTTATGTATTGATAGATGCAACCAGGGCCGATTTTATTGATAAAGATATTATAGAGGTAATCGATGATTTTATGATACACGCACATTTAAACAATGTTACGGTAGAGTTGAAAAAAAGCGCATATAAAGACCACGGGTTCAAAAGGGAATCTAACTTCCTTCAACCTAAAAAAGTATTGAATCTGAAAGTTCCCGCCTCAGTAGATAATTAACATATTAAATAGTTTGAAATGAAATCGCACGAAAAATTATTACTCGAAAATAAAGCATGGGCCACAGAGCAGATTATGGACGATCCCCAGTATTTTTCACGTCTTGCTAAAGTGCAGAGTCCTGAATTTTTATGGATAGGATGTAGCGACAGTCGTGTTCCATCCAGTCAAATTACGGGTACCACTCCAGGCGAAATATTTGTTCATCGCAATATCGCTAACCTGGTAGTTAATGAAGATGTAAATATGTTAAGCGTACTACATTACGCAGTAACTTATTTAAAAGTAAAGCATGTAATTATCTGCGGACATTATGGATGTGGTGGAATTAAAGCTGCCATGGGAAATGACAGTTACGGTATTATTGATGGCTGGCTGGCGAATATTAAAAAAATCCGCGACGAAAATATGGATGAGCTGATCACGATTAAAGATGAAGAAGCGCGTGCGGACCGCCTGGGAGAATTAAATGTAATACAACAGGTCAGGAATATTGCCAGCACAACAATTATTACTGACGCATGGGAAATGGAACAGCGCCCTGCAATACATGGATGGATATATGGTATTAAAGATGGATTGATCAAACCATTACTTGAAATAGAACCTGCAGTAAAGGAGCCGGAATATACCATGTTATAATTATCCTATCGCTTCATTTACCGTGTCGGGCTGTATATACCTGTGATAGTATTTACAGACAGGTTTTAAGCCGCACATTCCACATTTAGGGGTGCGTGCAACGCATATATACCTTCCATGTAATATCAACCAGTGATGGAATATATGAACAAGTTCTTTGGGAATATATTTTATCAGTTGTTTTTCGGCGGCCAAAGGAGTTTTGGCATTTACCGTTAAGCCTATCCTGGCAGAAACCCTGAAAACATGGGTATCAACAGCCATATTAGGTTGATGATCTATCACTGAAGTAATTACATTGGCGGTTTTACGTCCCACACCTGGTAGTTCCATGAGTTCGCCTACCGTCATGGGCACTTCTCCATTGAATTTTTCTACCAGCATTTTAGCTGTGCCCAGTAAATGGCGCGTTTTATTTCCGGGGTAAGAAATACTTTTTATGAGTGGGAAAAGTTCCTCGTAGGTAGCATGTGAAAGTGCTTGTGCATCAGGATATTCTTCAAATATCGCCGGGGTTGTCATATTTACCCGTTTATCTGTGCATTGGGCAGATAATATAACGGCTACAAGCAGCTGGAATGTGTTGTCGTAAATAAGTTCAGTTTCTGCCGAGGGGTTATGCTGCTGAAAGTATTCAGTAGTGTACCTGAAGCGCTCTTTTCGTGTCATCCCACTACAACAGATTCTCTTGCGTAATTCATTACGTTGAAGAGAGCTTCCGTTCTGGGAGATTCCAGTGGCACATTCAGCGCCTGAACCGAGTGTTGAAGCACTTCGAATTTTTCACGAAGCATCCAATCAGAGTGAAGCGCAGCCTCTATATCTGCGGTCTTCTGAGCAGAAGTTTCATTATACAAATACTGTACAAGTTCTTCTTGAGTAAAAAGTAAAGTCATGAGCAATCCATTTATGTCCTAATTATCCGAAAGAGTCAGTTTCGGAGTCCGTCCGTATTTATAAACGGGATAAGGTGAATCTTATTGTACCGGGTTTTCGGAAATAACAAACAGGTCTTCGTTATCCCTTTTCATACGATATCGTTCGCGCGCATATTTTTCAAGGATTGCAGGGTTTGAGCGGAGTTGGTCCAGTTCCCCCTTAATATTGTCGATTTCATGCTGGTACCAGGACCGGCTTTCTTCGAGCCGGCTGAGTTCGCTTGTTTGTTTGAAATGGGTGGTGATCACATCCCTGTTATCAAAAAACAACATCCAAACCGCGAATGCGCCCGCGGTAAGGATGTATTTATTTTTAAGAAGCTTTGGTATCATCTGGAAGATTACTTACCAAATTTAATTTTATCTTTTAAATAAACCGCATTTGTACCCAGCATTTCTTCAATCCTGATCAACTGGTTGTATTTGGCTATACGGTCGGTACGTGAAGCAGAGCCGGTTTTGATCTGTCCGCAATTCAGGGCAACCGCGAGATCCGCGATGGTGGTATCCTCGGTTTCGCCGCTTCTATGGCTCATAATTGTATTATAACCATGTGTTTGCGCAAGACTTACTGCATTGATGGTTTCAGTAATAGTACCGATCTGATTAACCTTTACCAGCAAACCGTTAGCGATATTTTTATCGATACCCTGCTGCAGGCGTTCAACATTAGTAACAAAAAGATCATCACCCACCAGCTGAACTTTACTTCCAACGGCTTCTGTCAGCATTTTCCAGCCATCCCAGTCGTCTTCAGCCATCCCATCTTCAATGGAAACGATCGGGTATTGTTTAACCCAGCTGGCCCAGTAGTTCACGAGTTGTTCGCTGGTCATCACTTTACCATCGCTTTTATGGAAGATATATTTCCCGTCTTTGTATAATTCGCTGTTGGCAGCATCCATGGCAATGCTTACCTGGCTACCGGCTTTATAGCCTGCTGCTTCGATGGCCGTAAGTACTGTTTCGATAGCTTCTTCATTGCTTTGGATATTGGGGGCAAATCCGCCTTCATCACCAACGTTAGTGCTGTAGCCTTTTTTCTTTAATACGGTCTTTAACGCATGGAATATTTCAACACCCCAGCGCAATCCTTCGCTGAAACTTTCTGCGCCTATTGGCATCACCATAAATTCCTGGAAGTCTATTTTGTTATCAGCGTGAGCGCCGCCGTTTAAGATATTCATCATCGGAACAGGCAATACCCTTGCATTTGTGCCGCCGATATAACGGAACAAAGGCAATCCTGCTTCCTGGGCAGCTGCTTTTGCCGCTGCCATACTCACTGCAAGCATCGCGTTAGCGCCGAGTTTTGATTTATTTTTCGTTCCGTCGAGTTCTATCATTACCGCGTCAAGTCCTGCCTGGTCGGCCACTTCAAATCCTACTAATTGTTCAGCAATGATCTTATTTACGTTCTCAACTGCTTTCAGTACACCTTTGCCTACGTATTTGCTTTTATCGTTGTCGCGCAATTCAACTGCCTCATGAATTCCTGTGCTTGCGCCACTTGGCACTGCCGCACGGCCCATTACTTCTTCATCTGTAATAACTTCAACTTCAACTGTTGGATTTCCGCGGCTGTCTAATATCTGCCTTGCAAAAACCTCTGCGATGTAACTCATATTGATTTAATTATTGTTTGTTGTTAAATGTTTAAATACTTCTTCGAGGGATTTGTCGCCGTATGATAATTTAAGATCCGACAGCTTCTGATCGGCTACCAGTTTTCCTTTGTTAATAATGATCACACGTTCACAAAGCGCCTCTACTTCCTGGAGAATATGAGAGGAGAAAAGCACAGTTTTATTTTGACCGAGCGCCCTGATCACTTCCCTGATCTCAATTATCTGGTTAGGGTCGAGACCAGTGGTGGGTTCATCAAGAATTAATACTTCGGGGTCATGAATCAATGCGGCGGCTAAACCCACTCTTTGTTTATACCCTTTTGACAACTGGCCGGTTTTTTTGCGGCTCTCCACAGTGAGCCCCACGATTTCTATGATTTCCTTAATTCGTTGTTGTTTGTTTTTTACTTTATGTACATCAGCAATGAAGCCCAGGTATTCCTTTACATACATATCATAATATAAGGGGTTAGCCTCGGGCAGGTAGCCGGTCTTCTTTTTCGCATCAATGGGGTGAGATTGAACACTGATACCGCTTACTTCGGTCGTCCCTTTATCGGGCTGGAGGTAGCCGGTTATCATCTTCATTGTGGTGGATTTTCCTGCGCCATTCGGCCCCAGAAAGCCTACGATCTCACCTCTTTGTATATTAAAAGAGACGTTATCTACGGCTTTCTGCTCACCGTACATCCTGGTAAGATTATGAACCTGGATTGACATTCCGGCAAACCTACTGCAAAAAATTTAAAAGCATGAGCCCACCATCGTGGGT
>CAYLVR010000143.1:0-9439 GCA_964387165.1 uncultured Chitinophagaceae bacterium
TTGCTTAAATGCATGTGGGTACACCATAGCTTTGGAAAAGGGAGAGTCAGTGGGTTTTGCCTTTTGACCCGGACGTGACCCGAATGACCCGGAAAATTCAAGGACGAGTCAATTTTCCACGGTTTCTCCTCTTTGCCTCCTCTTTGCCTCCTCTTTGCTTCCTCGGATCCTCCTCGGATTCCGAGGAGGCAATGAGGAGGAATCAAGGTTTCAATGAGGTGCCTTAGACCCAAACGGGCCCGCGCCGGAGATAATAATGAGGTGCCTGTTAAAGACGAAAACGACAGGGATTGCTGGCTTAACTTATTTTTCACACTTTCTGATAGGGGTAAAGGCTTCATTAGTTGTCATTGCTTAAAATATCAGAAAAATGAAAAAGTTTTATGCAGCTATATTGATAGCTGTGGCTGTTGTTGGCCTTAGTTCTTGCAAAAAAGTAGTAGGAAAAGGCCCGGTGGTCTCCGAAACACGCACCACTGAAAGTTTCTCAGAAATTGAATTCAGCATTCCGGGAAACATTCGTTACATCCAGGGCGAAACCCGCGAAATAGTAATTGAGGCACAGCGGAATATTATAGACCTGATTGAAACACGCGTAAGCGGTGATCGTTTAAAACTATACATCCGCAATAATACAAATATTAAATCCCACGAAGAGATTACGGTAACAGTTAAAGGTGCCGGTGTACATACTATTGCATTGCAGGGGTCGGGAAATCTTGAAATTCCCGGGGTGTTTACCCCAACAAACGCTAAATTATCATTGAGCGGCTCAGGTAATATAAATGTGAGCAGTATTGAAACCAACAGGCTTGATCTGAATATCAGCGGCTCAGGAAATATTAAAATTGGAGCAGGTATAGCCGATACAGAAATTATTACTATTTCCGGAAGCGGGAATATTGATCTTGAAGGAGTTGAAGCTAATAAAGTCAAAACACAAACCAGTGGCTCCGGCAATATAACAGTATTTGTAAATGAAGAACTGGATGCTAAAATATCCGGTAGCGGAGATGTGAATTATAAAGGGTCCCCTGTTGTAAATGCAGATATTTCAGGCTCAGGAAGAGTGCGGAAATTATAATATTTTCGTGGTGCATGACCCATGAATATTATATGATGATGGCATTGAAAGAAGCCAAAAAAGCTTTTGAGTCCGATGAAGTACCTGTTGGTGCAATAATTGTACAGGGGGAAAAAATAATTGCGCGGGGTTATAATCACGTAGAAAAATTAAGCGATCCAACGGCGCATGCAGAGATCATCGCACTAACTTCTGCCTTTAATTTTTTAGGTAGTAAATATCTGCCCGACGCGAAAATATATATTACCGTAGAGCCCTGTTTGATGTGTGCGGGCGCATTATACTGGAGTAAAATAGGAACTGTTGTATATGGCGCCGCTGATGATAAAAACGGATATCGTAAATATTGTAAGTGCCCTCCATCGGTGGAGGGCATTTCTCTTGCCCCCTGGCCCTTTCACCCTAAAACAGAGCTAATTAATGGAATTATGAGTGATGAATGTGGTGGATTGATGAAAGATTTTTTCAGAGCCCGGAGATAATATCATTTAATTGTTCTTTTGTTCTGATGCCTATTACAGCAGAAGCTACCGCAGGATGTTTAAATACATAATTGATTGCTTCGCGTGATGAGTGGTTAATTGAGGCTGTTATTTTTTCTACTTCTTCTTTGTTAAGATCCAAATATTGTTTAGCGGGTTTTCCAGCTAATAATCCCTGGGCCAATGCGCCGCGTACTACAACGCTTATATTATTTTTGTGCAATAGGTCCAGAGATCCTTCTTCGGGTCGGCGATCAAGCAGGCTATACTGCATCATCACGCTTACAATATTTGAGTGTTTCGCATATTCCTGAATTACGGCTGGTCTGATAGAAGAAATGCCATAATATTTTATTTTTCCCTGTTGCTTTAATAATTCAAAAGCTTCTATTGTTTCATCGATATTATCTTCCATTGTTCCGCCATGCAGCTGGTAAAGATCGAGATGATCTGTATTTAATCTTCTTAAACTGCCTTCTATACTTTCAATGATATGTTTTTTAGAAGGATCCCAGTTAAATCCCGGAGAGCCATCATTCTTAATTACATTTCCCACTTTAGATGCAAGAATAACCTTATCTCTTCTCGCATTTAATGCCTTTCCAACAATTATTTCATTATTTCCTTTATTATAAACATCGGCAGTATCAAAATAATTTATTCCCTTTTCCATCGCCTCATGAATAATATTCACAGCTTCCTTTTGCTCCTGCGGCAACGACATACACCCAAACCCTATTTCAGAAACTTTAAGATCCGATTTTCCTAAATGGTTATATTTCATATTTATTAAGTTACAGAATTTCCTTTTATAGTTAATCCTGTTTGGCTTAACATGTATCTTTTTGATTGGATGTAGGTGTAAACTTTAAAGATTAATGAAGTCATCTCATAAAAACCTCAATATACAACCACACAAATGGCGTAGCCACAAGTAACGAATCAAACCTGTCGAGAAAGCCGCCATGGCCGGGCATCATCTTGCCACTGTCTTTTATACCTGCCAGGCGCTTAAGCTTACTTTCAAAAAGATCACCAAATGTGCCTGCAACCGCAGCAATCAGTGAGATCATCAGCCAATGAACGAAATGGAATTGGTTTAGCAAAAAAGTATATCCACAGGTAATAGTAACAATTGTAACACATAAAACAATCCCACCTATTGTTCCTTCCCAGGTTTTTTTGGGAGAAATAGCAGTAAGAGGAGTTTTTCCAACAAGCGCCCCTACTATATAAGCCATTGTATCATTGATCCACATACAGGCAATAATGATTATTGGGAATATGGGTACCGACATAAACGGTATTGATGGAAACATCAATAGGTCAATCATTAATCCGCAACTCATCGAAATATATAATAACCCAACCGCCGAGTACCCAATATTTTTTAACGATATATTATTACTGAATAATACCTCTGTAATAGGAAGAAGAAACGCAAATAATAATCCCAGCCACCATCCTATAGGATGTAATAAAAAATCACCGAATCTGAAATCATCATTCGTAAAATATAATAAAAAGCATAAGCCTGCTATCATTATCCCATACTTGTGAAATGGAGTAATGGTTTTATAGTCAGGATCTATTAGTCCAATAATTTTCTGGTACTCTTTCCAACAACCGAAATGAATAATGATGAACAACAATAAAAACGTCCAGTTATTGATTAACAGACCCGCCAGCATTATTATTACGAATACAACTGCCGACAGCGACCTGGTTCTTAATGTATCGCGGTTAAGAGCCATAGGATTTTACTGTTGATTGTAATTTAATCATCCACATTAATGCCGCAACAATTACAATGGCAATAATCGAATATTGCAAAGGCATATCTGGATTTTTTTCTATGTATTCTGGTTTAAATGACACGCCGATCACCTGGATGCCATTGTAAACAAAATGTGCAAGGATACTTGTCCATAAACTACCACTATACCAATATATGGCTCCGAGAATTACTCCTAAAAACATCCTGGGTAAAAAACCCAGGAACTGGAAGTGGAAAGCAGAGAATATAATTGCGGTAATTATTATACCAGTCCATGCATTTTTCGATATATCGATCATTATGCGTTGAAGGGCCCCCCGAAAACAGATCTCTTCACATATAGCGGGCAGCAATGCCATAATAATTACATTAATGACTATATCGAAATAATTATTTGCCTTTAAAAAAGCGAGCAACTGCCTGGATGTATCTTTTTCAAGGTTAATCATCCATTCGGGTAAAGGGATAGACTGATTCAGTTCCCCGAGTAGACTCACTACAGGAAAGCAGGCCACTATGCACAAAACCGCCAGTCCGTACATCTGGGGTTTCGGGGCAGGTACCAGCCCCAGGTACTTCAGCGGTTTTTTCACAGCTACCAGCCTGGCAAAAGCCAGGGCCGGGATGAGAAAAATCGTTACGGAAGAAACGGCCTGCAGTACTTTCATCGTATTTATAAACTTCGGGCTGGCCCAATTAGGAGTAGCCGTCCCCGAAAATACCAGTGTAATAGAGGAAACTGCCATCGTAAAGAACATAAAACACCCCAGCAAACCCAGGAAAACAGCCAGTTGAGACCAGTGAGATTTAACGCGTACATTACTAATCATACAAGAGATTAAGTGTAAATTTGCAGGATTTTCTACAATATACGGATGATTCAAATAGGCAAAATATCGCTCCCGGAGTTTCCACTTCTTCTTGCTCCTATGGAAGACGTAAGCGACCCCCCCTTTCGTGCAGTATGTAAAGACAATGGGGCAGACCTGATGTACACAGAATTTATTTCTTCTGAGGGCCTTATTCGCGATGCGATCAAGAGCCGCAAAAAGCTGGATATCTTCGATTATGAACGGCCGATAGGTATCCAGATATTTGGGGGGGATGAAGATAGCTTGTCGATGGCAGCACGCATAGTTGAGGTAACCAACCCCGATTTGCTGGATATTAACTTCGGCTGTCCGGTTAAAAAAGTGGCCTGCAAAGGTGCGGGGGCCGGTGTGTTAAAAGATCTTCCGCTGATGACCAGGTTAACCGACGCGGTGGTAAAGAGCACAAACCTGCCGGTGACTGTTAAAACACGCCTTGGCTGGGATGATGACACCAAAAACATTGTTGAAGTAGCGGAACGTTTACAGGATGTGGGTATTAAAGCGCTGGCTATCCACGGGCGTACACGTGTACAGATGTACAAGGGTTCGGCCGATTGGTCACTGATTGGCGAGGTAAAAAATAATCCACGTATTCATATCCCTATCTTCGGTAACGGGGATATTGATTCTCCTGAAAAAGCGGTAGCATATAAAAACAGGTATGGAGTAGATGGGATAATGGTTGGGCGTGCGGCGATTGGATATCCCTGGATATTTAATGATATCAAACATTATATCCGCACTGGTGAGCATTTGCCATCACCGGGCATTGAGCAACGAATAGATGTTTGTCGTAAACATCTCCTTCGTTCCTATGAATGGAAAGGACCGGTTGTTGGCATCCTGGAAATGCGCAGGCATTACGCTAATTATTTAAAAGGCCTTCCCAACATAAAAGAATACCGCGCTAAACTGGTTACGCTCAAAGAAATTGAAGAAATAGAGGAAGTGCTTGACGAGATCATTATCAAATATTCAGGTTTTGAATTCGAGAAATCCGATATAGTTCTCCAGAATTATCACGAGAAATGTCCGGTATAACCCTATTTTTGTCGCACAACTTTTATCATTCATGACCATTCACAAAGAGGGATATCAGACTATTGTAATTACAGCAATACTATTCGGGGCAATTAACCTGGGTTCATTTTATTTTTTAAGTTACAGTTACCCCTGGTTAAGCTGGTTTATATTCCTGGTCACCATCATATTATGGTTGTTTATTATTTCATTTTTCCGTGTGCCTTCAAGAAAACTTGTATTGGGAGAAAGTTCCGTAATTGCTCCTGCCGATGGTAAAGTGGTGGTAATTGAAGAAGCTTACGATGAAGAATATTTTAAAGAAAAAAGATTACAGGTATCAATATTTATGAGCCCTGCAAATGTACACCAGAACAGGAACCCTGTTTCAGGAGAAGTGGTGTACAATCAATATCATAAAGGAAAATATTTAGTGGCCTGGAATCCTAAGTCCTCCACAGAAAATGAAAGGCATAGCGTGGTAATTAAAAATCAGTATGGAGAAATACTGGTGAAACAAATTGCAGGCGCTGTTGCAAGAAGAATAGTTAATTATTTAAAAGTTGGTCAGAAAGTTGACCAGAGCGCTGAAATGGGATTCATTAAATTTGGCAGCAGGGTTGATATTTTATTACCTGTGGGCACGAAAGTTACAGTTCAATTGAACCAGGTGGTACAGGGCGGAATTACCGAGATCGCGAAATTTTAAAATATATCCTCTAACTCCTTTATTGACCGAACGATATAAGTAGGCTTTATTGAACAGGCAGCATTAATATGATTCATAAATACCTGGTCAATTCCTGCATTCATTGCGCCTTGTATATCTGCATCCAGGCAATCCCCAATCATAATACTATGCTCATGTAAAGCTTTTGCTTTATTTAATGCAAAATCGAAAATTTCTTTTTTTGGCTTCATACTATTGCTTCCTTCCGAAGTGATTACTTCAATGAAATACTCCTTAATTCCACAGTGACCCAGTTTTGAATGTTGTGTTTCTTCAAAACCGTTTGTAATTAAATGAAGTTTATATCCTTTATCGCGCAGGTAATTTAATGTTTCAATAGTGTTAGGAAAAAGAATATTTCTTGAAGGGAGGAGTTCCATAAATCTTTCCCCCAGCAAACGTGCCGTTTTTTCATCGGTGATTTTAAATTCAAGTAATGTATGCCACATTCTTTTCCACCGTAGTTCTTCGGCCTTAATATAACCATTACGATAGCGCGCCCAGAGTTTATCGTTATGGATCGTATAAAAATCAATGAAAGCATTAATATCGTTAACGCCTGCCTGCTTCAATTCAAGTTCATGATAAAGCTGTGTGAGTGTTTGTTTTGCATTAGAGTTATAATCCCACAATGTATGATCCAGATCAAAAAACAAGTGCTGGTATTTCATGATACAAAACTATACTACTTTTATCGCACCAACTGCTAAAAATATTAGAAGTTTTTTCAAAATATTTGCGGCATTCTATAGATATTGTATCACTTATACCTATTGGCTAATATCTTTTAACAGTAACGCTTTGGCTGTTTTAGTATTCCTCAGGCAGTTTGTAAGCTTGCACAGATTTCCGGGATATAGGTCCTGAGTTATTCCTGTCCTCCGATAATCCAAAGGAAACAATACTGGCTGTTCTTGCGAGTAATGATCGGCATAACCGGGGATTGATTATAAAAAGAATATTAATTAAATTGCATGAATTGCTGCCGGATTCGGAATCAGAATTAAAAGAAAGGATTGCTCAATTGGAAATAATGAGTTTTCTGCGCAGTGAAAAACTTCATGAACTAATTATAAAGGAGGAACAGAAAATGACAATTGTTTACGATATACGCAAAGACCTTCGATATAAAGAAGGAGTTTCCCAGGGCCTGTCTCAGGGCAAAACCCGCGCTTTATTATCTACTGCCAGGAATATGATTAAAAAAGACCTGGATATTCAGCTCATTCATGAAATTACTTCTTTGTCTATTACAGAACTGAAAAAATTGTACAAGGAGGTTAATTCATAACTAGCCTGGTTGCTAAATCATCAGGTGAAAAACCGGTGTTATAATGCTTAATTGATGAGTACCACAGACCCCCTCCCTTTTTCTTTCCTCAATAAAAATAAAAGATACTGTTCCCGAGGGGATTTTATAGCTAATTTCCGAACTTCCGGCTATGAACATAGTTATTACAGGGGCATCGAAGGGAATTGGGAAAGCTATCGCCGAAAAATTTGCAGCCAATGGATATTCGCTTTTCTTATGCGCCCGCAATGAAGTGCCGCTGGCAGAACTGTCGAACCAACTGGAGGCAGCCTATCCTTCCATAAAAGCTTATTATAAAACCTGTGATGTTGGCATTAAAGATAAAGTGAAAGCATTTGCTGATTGGGTGCTTTCAAAAACTTCCCGAATAGATGTATTAATAAATAATGCCGGAATATTTATACAAGGCCACGTACATAACGAAGATGATGGGGTTCTTGAACAATTAATGGAAACCAATTTATACAGCGCATATTATCTTAGTCGCCATCTTATTCCTTCAATGAAAAAAAACCGATCGGGACATATATTTAATATTTGCTCCATTGCATCATTAAAAGCATATAAATATGGGGGGTCATACAGTATTACCAAATATGCCATGGACGGGTTGTCTGCTAACCTGCGTGATGAATTAAAAGAGTTTAATATTAAAGTAACCTCTATCTTTCCCGGCGCAGCCTATACAGATTCCTGGAATTCATCCGGAATTGACCCCGATAGGATTATGAAAGCTGATGACATCTCCGAATTAATTTACACTTCAGCACATTTATCTCCCCAGGCTTGCGTGGAGGAAATTGTTATTAGACCGCAATTAGGCGATTTATAACTAATTTATTTATTAGTTCTTGCTTTAAGGAAGAGTAGAATGGGTAGCAGATCCTACATGATGTGTACTAATCAATACATACAGAAGTATTTAGATCTGCCCGTTCCTGAAAGAAGGTTTACGCAGCTTGTCGACCATAGTTGGATGGAATAGAATGTTGCTCAGTGCAATACCCATGGGAAAATGGAGTGATTATCCGCCCTAAAAGCCAGGAATTGATCGTTAACCCCGCATCCCTACTATGCAGTTCTAAAAATATAAAGACTTATATTTATATTCTTACGAATAATGCGACTTCGATGAGATTTATTTTTCTGTTACTGATTGTTTTTAAACTTACTAATCTTTCTGCACAGCATACATTTATGCAGGATGATGGAGAGGTGGAGGATCAGTCGGAGTTGAAACCAAATGAAGATGTTGACGAGAAGATCAAAAAGAATTTATTTTTAAAGGCAGAAGTCTCCAAAACGGAATGTTATGCCGGTGAAAATATAATGGCCTCATTTAAGGCATACACCAGGCTAGTTGCGGAATTACATGTAGTACGAAGGCCATCTTTATCGGGATTCAGCGTAATTGAAATGGTAGATACTTATAACAGCCGCGCCGAAAAAGAAAAATATAATGGGGTTTATTATAATGCTCACCTGATCAGGAAAGTACAATTGTTCCCTCTTCAGCCTGGCGATTTTATACTGGAAGCCGCAGAAGTAGAAGGATTCGTGCGATTTACGCGTGTCAGCGAAGAAGACAATTCACTAAAAAAATTATTGAAACAAAAGTCGGGAGTGGGATCATTTAATCGCGAAATTGAGCTAAAAACACCCTTGGTGAATATTAAAGTAAATCCGTTGCCTGAAAAAGAGCAGCCCGAAAACTTTTCAGGGGCCGTAGGACAGTTCAGGATATCTCTGCAAATCCCGGATTCTAATGTACACCAGTTTCAACCGTTGACAGCCAGGTTGGTTATTTCGGGCACAGGAAATATTCCTCTAATCACCGATCCTGAGATTAAGTGGCCCGTGAATAATGTACCGGATCCGCGGGTTACAGAAGATGTTAATCAATTCCAGTTTCCTTTAAGCGGCAGCAAAATATTTGAATACAGGTTAGCTTCACGAGATACAGGGAATTTTTCTATTCCACCAGTTGAATTTTCATATTTTGATCCGGCAGATAAAAAGTATAAACAAGTATCAACGGATCGGATCAACTACAGGGTGAATATACCTGACAAAATAGAGGCGCCTGAAATTATAACCGGGAATAAATCATCATTCCCATTGCATTATTTGTATTTCGGAATATTAGTGGCTGGAATAGCGGG
>CAYLVR010000144.1:0-9417 GCA_964387165.1 uncultured Chitinophagaceae bacterium
TGACAGGGATGAAATAAAAGATGGAGGCAGTATCATCTGGTACAATACCATCAAGGCAGTCCAGTCTTTAACACCAACCACTACTTTGGAAACCCTGATCCCCGATTTTAAGGGACAGCAAGAAAATATAGACAGGATCATAGAAGCCGCCCCGCAGGTGGTTTCCCATAATATCGAAACTGTTGAACGTCTTACCCGCCAGGTTCGTATACAGGCCAAATACCGTCGTAGCATGGATGTGCTTAAGTATCTTAAAAGTGGTGGAATGAGAACGAAGAGCGGGATAATGCTTGGCCTGGGAGAAACCAGGGAAGAAGTTATTCAGGCGCTTACAGACCTCCGCGATCATGGCACCGACGTTGTTACTATAGGCCAGTATCTTCAACCAACTAAAAAACATTTGCCTGTTGTCCGTTTTGTGCATCCTGACGAGTTTAAGGAGTACAAACAAATAGGTTATGAACTGGGATTGGATTATGTGGAAAGCGGACCTTTGGTGCGATCTTCCTATCACAGCGAAAAACATGTAATTCCAGGTTATGGAAGAGAGCAATGGTTGAAGGAAAAAGCGTTACTTTTGCCGGCTTAAAACAAGCGAAGCCTTCGGCAATGAAGAATATCAGGAACTTTTGCATCATCGCACATATAGACCACGGTAAATCCACCCTCGCCGACAGGCTGCTCCAAAACACAGGTACTATTAGTGACCGTGATATGATGGACCAGGTGCTTGACGATATGGATCTGGAACGTGAAAAAGGTATCACCATCAAGAGCCATGCGATTCAGATCAATTATAAACATACAAACGGACAGGAGTATATTCTCAACCTGATCGATACACCAGGTCACGTTGACTTCAGCTACGAAGTGAGCCGTGCACTGGCTGCCTGCGAAGGCGCGTTGTTGCTCGTCGATGCCACCCAGGGTATTCAGGCACAAACCATCTCCAATTTATATTTAGCGATAGAAAACGACCTTGAAATTATTCCTGTCATCAATAAAATTGATATGGACGGCGCAATGATCGATGAGGTAGAGGATCAGATTGTTGAATTAATTGGTTGTAAAAGAGAGGAGATACTACATGCAAGTGGAAGAACAGGAATAGGAGTGGATAAAATACTTGATGCGATTGTAAATCGTATTCCTGCTCCCGTAGGAAAACCCGATGCCCCATTACAGGCATTAATATTCGACAGCGTATTTAATAGTTTCCGCGGTATTATAGTTTATTACAGGATTATTAATGGCTCTATTAAAAAAGGAGATATCGTAAAGTTTGTCAGCACTGACCAGGAGTATGAGGCAGATGAAGTCGGCATTTTGAAATTAAAAATGACCGAAAGAAAAGAAGTAAAGGCTGGCGACGTAGGATATATTATTACAGGAATTAAAAATGCGAAAGAGGTTAGAGTAGGTGATACAATTACGCTGGCAGCCAATCCTACAAAGGAAATAATTAAAGGTTTCCAGGAAGTGAAGCCAATGGTATTTGCCGGAATATTTCCAGTGAATACGGATGAGTTTGAGGAACTACGCGATTGCATGGATAAATTACAGTTGAACGATGCTTCGCTTACTTATGAACTCGAAACTTCGCAGGCGCTTGGTTTTGGTTTCCGTTGCGGTTTTTTAGGAATGCTGCACATGGAAATTATACAGGAAAGACTGGAAAGAGAGTTTGATCAAACTGTAATTACTACTGTTCCGAACGTAAGTTTTATAGCCCATCTTACCAATGGGGAAACGGTTATTGTAAATAATCCTACCGAGTTTCCTGATCCTGTAAAAACAGAAAGTATCGAAGAACCTTATATCAAGGCCCAGATCATTACCAAACCTGAATATATTGGTAATATTATGACCCTTTGCTTAGGCAAAAGAGGAATGTTGATTAACCAGAGTTATTTAACTACTACCCGTGTTGAATTAATCTTTGAAATTCCACTGACTGAAATAGTATTTGATTTTTATGATAAATTAAAATCACAGACACGTGGATACGCATCATTTGATTATACACCGATTGGTTATCGTGACAGCGATATTGTGAAGATGGATATTTTACTGAATGGTGATAAGGTGGATGCATTGAGTGCATTGATTCACCGTGGGAAAGGTCAGGAGTTTGGAAGAAAATTATGTGAGAAATTGAAGGAGCTGGTTCCCCGCCAGCAATTCCAGATAGCGATACAGGCGGCCATTGGTGCTAAAGTATTAGCACGCGAAAACATTTCTGCGATGCGTAAAGACGTTACCGCAAAATGTTACGGTGGTGATATCAGCCGTAAGCGCAAACTTCTTGAAAAACAGAAGGAAGGTAAAAAACGTATGAGACAGATCGGCAACGTAGAAGTTCCCCAGGAAGCATTCCTGGCGGTTTTAAAGCTGGACGATTAAAATTTACTATCCATCTGCAGGAAATGCCTACCTAACTAAAAGTTTAATTTTTCCAAAACGCCTTTGCGTTTAACGATGTTCTTATAATCCCATTGAATATCTTTTGATTTTTCAAGCCAGCGTTTTAAATCTTTTTTATTGACCTGGCCCACTAATGTGTAACGCGCTTCGGCAGCTTTAAAACTGCCTTCTTTCTGCAGATCCGGTTCATCAAACGATTGCCCACTCCAAAAAAGTAAACGAATACCATCCTTTAATTTACTATATCCAACGATAGGATTACCATTTAGAAACCAAACAGGATGCCTGTGCCATATCTTATTTTCTGCACCTTTCAAATGACGATCAATTTCCTTTGCAAGTAAATTACAAATATCCTTTTCCTCACTCAATTGGGAGTTGTTATACGCTACGATATCTTTGTGCATTGCCTGGTATTTACATTAAATTTAAACAATTCTTATTACTGATTGCAGATCGTAACTTCACTGTATGTTGGATAATACTGAAAGGCAGGAACAGGTTATTGAACAGACCAAAAACTGGATCAGAACGGTTGTGATTGGATGTAACTTTTGCCCGTTTGCAGCAAGGGAAGTGAAACAGGATTCGATCCGTTATCATGTAGAAATGGAGAATTCGATTACTGCCTGTAATGATGCTTTAATAAATGAATTAACACGACTTGATAATGATAACAGTATAGCTACAACATTAATTATACTACCCCGAATGTTTGATAAGTTTAGCGATTACCTCGATTATGTTGCGTTAGCCGAAAGCATTCTGAAGAAGAAAAAATACACTGGAATATACCAGCTTGCAAGTTTCCATCCCTTATATCAGTTTGCAGGTACTAATGTGGAAGATGCAGCGAATTACACTAATAAATCTATTTATCCGATGCTGCATATATTAAGGGAAGATAAAATTACGGAGGCCCTGCTAAAATACCCTGATCCCGAAGGCATTCCCGAGCGGAATATAGATTTTGCAAGAAATAAAGGTGCTGCATATATGAAGATGCTAAGAGACAGCTGTCTATAACTTATATCATAAAATTAAGCAATGTTTTCACAGCATCTGGTCCAAAGTTCCTTAGTACTCTATCTAATTCCTGCACCATCGATTTATATGTAACCTTCCTTGATTTTTTGGGTGGCGCCGGTGCATTTATAGGATCGCTGTTAATTTCTACTTTTGTGGCGAACCAGGTTGCGTGTAGCCGTGGTATTCCAACTCCCAAAATCAATCCTGGCAAACCCTGGATACGTTCCGGCCCCCCTGTAACAAGAATGTCGTCAGTGTAAAAAGCGAAAATAGCGACCGTATCATTTAATATCCCCAGTGCCTTGCGACATTCAAAACCGGCTATCGTACGTGTATCGGAAGTGAGTTTCCATTTGATATTCAGCAGGCTGTCTTCAACTAAAAAATTCTCTTCAAAAACCGGCTTATGAGAAACTGTAGTTTTATTTTTATAATCCGTGATCACTACATTTTTACTGCCAAACAAATTGTCCCACCAGCCTTCTGCAGAACTTTGTTCTCTTCCGCTTTTATAAACAGATTTATCTGTATTGCCGGTAAAATTATAATAGTAACTGGATGATTGGGGTAAGTTGGCTCCCCATCTTTCAAAGGCCTCAGCTCCCCATATTTCTTTTATCATTTGCCCTACGTACACTACTTTTTCATATTCCACCTTTACATTTTCCAGAAATGTTGTTTGCGCATTCAATAAGAGAATCGAAAACAAACAAATAACTATAGCGAATGATTTTTTCATGCGTTTATTTTGATACTCCCGGCATTTTATTAAACGACCATTCAAATTTCAGCATAAAATATCTACTGATCTGTGAATAATATTCATCTGAAACGAAATTGCTGTTGATATTTCGATTGTAGCCCCTGTTCTGGTTGAGCATATCAAAACCCTGGAAAATGATCTTTCCTGATTTGTCTTTGAATACTTTTCGCCCCAGTTCAGCATTTAGCATAACAATGTTATTATTGCGCTCAAAAGCTGCAATTTTCTGACGTAGATCAGCATTTACATTGGTATTGAACTCAAGTTTGAGCGGCAGCATAACAAAGAGGTTGGCGTTTACGCCATAGGTGAAATAATTATTTTTCACAAGCGTCTGCAACGATGACCTGGACTTGTTATAACCAATCTTCGGTTCAACGCGCATCCCAAATTTTTCCCGAATGTCATAGGATACACCATATCCAGCGTTAGTATTCAAAAACTTGTTATTACTCCTGTTATTATTGATAAACGCAACATTATTACCGGCGCTGACAAAAAAGTGTGCAAAATGATTAAGCTTTTTATCTCCCTGTCCAATTCCATAATAAATATTACCGTACCAGTTGTTATTGCCATTTACGTTTACAGGCTTGTAAGTACGGAGTCCTTTTTCATTTATTGAGTTGGCGAACACCACCGCATTAGTGTTGATCATATAATTTACGTATGCATTAAAATACCTGTTTTTCAACAGTTTGTAACTATTGTACCCAAGACTGTAATTATGTCTGAATCCTACTTTAAGGTCCGGATTGCCTATAAAAATATTCAGTGGATCATTATTATTTCTTAATGGTTGTAATTGATCTACTGTTGGTTGTATGGTGTTTCCATTATACCGGAAGGTAAGATGGGTATATTGTTTTGGCATATAGCTGAAAAAAACAACAGGGGTATGATTCAGGAAGCTGTAATTATTAAGGGTATTTTTATCAAGGTCAAGAAGTGTGAATTTGATATCAGACACCCCAGAGCCTGCGCCAACTCTTACCTTTTTTGTATCATATCGCAATACCGCCATCGCACTATGCGATTTGGCATTCATATCAAAATTATTACTGAATAAAGAATCCTTGGTATCGTACTTTCCGTCGTCCGACTTATTGAATGTATTGTATTTTGATAGCGAGCTGGTAGTGTTAAAACTATAGCTTCCTACCAGGGTTATCGTGTTACTAATAGGTTCGCTATAAGTTATTTTAGTACCCAGTGATCGTGAATAGTTGTTTATGTTTTTTTGCTGATCAGTGAGCGTGTCACTATTTACTTCGCCATTTTCAAAAAACTTTGTTCTTGCATATAAAAAACCATTCTGGTCGTCATCTTTTAAGCCAAATCGAACAGTTGCGATCAATTGTCTTTTTTTCTTTTTGAATAATTGAGAATAAGTTAATTGATTATCCAGGTTGCGCCTGGTTGAGTTAAAAGCATTTGTTCTTTCATTCTGGTTAATAAACAAACCATCATCGTTTAGGTATTCGCTCATAGAAGTTTTATAGCTATCTCCGAATTTGTATTTTCCCACAGAAATTATTTTGAAACTGGCGAGGGAATCGGGTTTCCATTCATACTTCCCGTTCACAGCATGCTGCTGCATAAGGGCCTCCGAGGTTTCATTATTATTAGTGTATGTAACACTATCTGCAAGTATATTTTGCGTTAATGTTGTAGTGGCATTATTTGTTGCCAACCGGTTATACCGGTATGAACCATTAATTCCATGTTTATTCTGGTTCCATTTATTGATATATAATGCTCCGGCGGTGTAGGAATCGGGGAGGCCCCTGTTATTTCCACCGTCGAATTCATTGTCTGCATTCGAGTTGAATATTCCGGTTAGTTCATCGTATTCACCATCGTCCTCCATGCCCAGTTTGCCTCTTTCATTCCAGTTGAGCCCTCCAGTATTAACTTTACTCTTTGTTCCGTAAACAGAAATTTTCCGTTTGCCCACGAAATTATTATAGAGCCCTTTTGCATCGTCATATTTATCAAAATCAGTACCGGCGTAGATCTTTCCAAATGCTCCCTTCTTTTTATCGGCCTTTAATTGGATATTGATTGTTTTGCCATCACCACTATTAGTTATTCCTGTGAGTTTCTGCTGCTCCGATTTTGAATCGAAGACCTGTACTTTATCTACTGCTTTTGCCCCGATATTTTGAGTGGCAGCTGTTGGGTCATCTCCAAAAAATTCTTCTCCATCGACCAGCACTTTCTGAACTCTTTGTCCATGAGCAGTAATATTCCCTTTAGCATCTACCTGGAAGCCTGGTAATACTTTCAGTAATTCCTCTACTGTTGCGCCCTCTCTAACAGTAAAACTATCGGCCAGGTATTCTGTAGTATCTCCCTTGATGCGAATTGCCTGTACACCGCGGACGACTACTTCTTCCAGTAACTGTGCCTTTTGCGTAAGTGCAATTGTTCCTAATTCTAAGGTAGGTTCCTGTATGTAAATATGGTCAACAAAATCAGCAAAGCCCTGGCAGGTAACCAATAAAATAAATTCTCTTTGGGTTTCAATATTCAGGTTGAATTCACCATTTGGCTGTGTTCGTGTAAACGCAATAAGAGTGGAGTCTTTTTTATCGAGAACGATTACTACTGCATGATGCACTGCTTTTTTTTCGAGGGTATCAGCAACTTTCCCTTTTAAAATAGCTTGTTGGGCCAGAGAAGGCAGAGTTAGTACCAGTACAATACAACACAGAAAGATGTTTTTTTTCATGATAAGATTCTTATCGCATTAATGCGGTACATTTTTTCACTCATCACGGGTAAACATCCTCCCTGCTATCATTAAATTAGGAAGAATAAAATTGAAGACATGAAAGTAGAATAATATTTTATTTTTACATATGAATTTGCAAAAAATTAACAGCTATCTTTTTCTTTTCGATTTCTCCATATTACGCTGAGAGGCTTCTTCTAATACTTTTTCGTTGATGTTGCCCTGGTCGTCGCGGAGTTTGTTGTCAAGAGGGAATTGCCCATCCTGTAAGGAGAAGTCGAAGACGCGATCGGTATGGAGCCACTGTCCGTTTACCCATTTAAATGCTTCATAACTTCCGTCGGGTATGTAAGTGTTTTTTTTCTCGGGTTCGTCAGATTCTGAGATTAAATGATCGAATACGATCATGTCCAGTTCCTTGTCATAATTAAATAAAGTATTCGCTTCTTTTTTATATTCAATACTGAATCTGGCTTGCACAGGTTTTTGTAATGTATCATTCTTAAAACTAATAAAGGGCCCGCCAAATACGGGTTCTCCGGTGGTATTGAATGTTAAAATCTCCATCCATTTTTTATTACTGCTTATACTAAAATCATCAAACCCTAACAATGTATAATACTTCTTACCCTTAAATTCTTTCATTACCATTTTATAATAAATGGCGCCTATCCAGTTGTTAACGGATCTTACAGAATCATTTGGTTTCCCGGTAAACATCGAATAATCGAATAGGGGAAACAATTTCAATTCTCCGTTTTTAGTATTCATCTGTATGGCACCCTTTTGTAAAAAAACATAGGCATCTTTTTTCAATTGCCAGGTAAATATCCTGAAACTGCTATCAGGTGCATATAATCTCGAAATCGTTTTTAGGGAATCGAAAGGGTAAGAGAATGAATTTTTAATCTTTAATGCACGCACAAGTCCACGCACAAAATTACTATCAGCTCTGAACCTGTCCTGGGGTTCTTCGGCATTGATCATGTTATCAGCAAAAATTTTAAGCGAATCCTCTTTCTTAATAAGCACAGATTGAGAATAGGTAGCGCCAGCCAGGCCCAGGAACAGAACAAGAAGTAAGGAACGGCTAAGTTTCTTCATAGTTATGATGGGTATATTAATACTCAAACCAGGGGTTTAATACCCTGATTTCTACAAATTTAAACAAGTTATCCTTAAATAACTGTTAGCAAGGTTTTAGCTGTATCAATGAAAAAGCACAACAATGGATATAACATCAAATGAGTATAACGAAGAACTCCGGGATAGGCGTGTACAGAATGTCAGTAATTTTGAAAGGGGGCTCTCTATAGGCATTGGTGCGCTGCTTATTTACAGTGCCGTTTCAAGGTTCAGAAAAACACCTGTTCGCTCTATATTGAGAGCAGCTGTAGGTGCTGGATTAGCACTCAGGGGAGCATCTGGCAATTGCCCGATATACGGTCAGTTGCATGTAGACGGTACCAGGACCGAGGCGGTAAACTTCAGTACCACGTTGAAAGTTAACAAACCAAGGATGGAGGTTTATTCTGCCTGGAGAAATCTCGGCACACTTCCAAGATTTATGAAGCATCTCAAAAACGTTACTGAGATTTCAAAAACAAAATCTCATTGGGAAGTTAAAATTCCTGAGGGGTCCCTCGTTTCTATAAGCTGGGACGCTGAAATTGTGAAGGATGAACCGGGTAGTTTATTGGCCTGGAAATCAACAGATGACTCGAAAATATACAATGCCGGCAAAATAGAATTTCGTGATGCGCTTGGAGGGCTGGGAACAGAAATTCGTGTCACAATAATTTATCACCCGCCTGCAGGTAATTTAGGTGTGGGAGCGGCAAAATTATTTAACCCGATGTTTAAGAAATTAATAAGAAATGATGTGAACGGTTTCAAGCAATATATTGAAATGCACCAGGCAGGTACGGTGTCTGATGGGTTTCGTTAAGTATTTTTAAGTGCATTTGCGAATTCAATTAATGAATCATATTGTAAATCAACTAAAGGGTGGGGTAACTCCACCCTTATATTTGTTGTAGTAAGTAAAACTGTGTGCATTCCGGCATTTTTTCCGAACTGCATATCACTGATATTATTTCCAACGATTATTGAATGTTGCTTAGATATAAGCGGGTGTTCCTGCATAGCCTGTAATGCCATCCCCGGGTTAGGTTTCCTGCTAGGATGATCATTATCCATCGAAGTACAGTAATATATCCGGTCGATTCTTCCTCCTGTATTTTTAACTTCTTCCAACATAAAATCATGGATATTAATAAGGTCATCTTCGCTCATTAATTTTCTTCCTACACCACGTTGGTTAGTGACTATTAAAATATGTTGGAAAATATTATTAAATATTTTAAAAGCGTCTGTTACTCCTTCGTAAAATTTGAATTGATCCCTGTTCAAAGTGTAAGGTTCTCTCTCCTCGTTGATGACTCCGTCACGATCGAGAAACAAG
>CAYLVR010000145.1:0-9407 GCA_964387165.1 uncultured Chitinophagaceae bacterium
ATTTTGCCGAAGGCAAAATTTCCCTCTTTTTCAAAGGGAGGAAGTGCCCCGAAGCATATAAAAGTGTTTTTAATTCAAGGGGGGTTTAAAGTTCTACATCTACCTCGTTATCCCAGTTGGCCTTTACATTGATTTTATTCTTCACAGGCATTACTTTTTCTGGTTGCCGTTTACCTTCTTCTCCAAAAAAGTTCCCTGTATCCCAAATACCGTTTTTGTTCTCATCAAATAAAATCCTCATATCATATTCTCCGGGCCTGAATAATTTGGCGTTGAACTGGTCGTTAGTAAATACATGAGTGAACTTAACCTCCCCTCCCTGTATAAATTGCAATACTGGATTCCTATCGAGTGGGAGGTTAAAAAAACGAAGTTTGATTAACCCATATTCGCTTGTACGTTTTGTAGTAAATGCGAGGGTATCGTTCTTTGATAATTTTCTTCCTGCAGTGTCTTCTGCTAAAGTTGAATCAATTATAATATTGAAAGGTGTTGCTTCCGGCCATTTATATACTATCGATACTTTTTTATTGGATGTATCCCTCTTAAATGTATAGCCCTGTATTGGGTTATAAGATGTATCCGTTAAAATAATCTTTGTCGAATCAAAGAAACTAAGAGGTGATTCAAATGTAAAATCGATATCAGATAGTAGATCAAGCTGGTTATTGCTGAGGTTGGTCGAGAACTTCAAAGACTTTGCTGGTTTATCTCCTTTTTTCGAACCGGCATCGGGCAGTGTTAATGTAGTTGTCTTTGCGGTATCCTTTGCAATAAATGCATAAAGCATAATATTGGCAGGCTGCGATTGTGTAGTAATTAATGAATCACTAAAAGCAAATAATTGTGACTTCGATGAATATCTTTTTCCTCCATCATCCTTAAGCGCGTAGATTGCAAACTCGCCGCGCGCCAGGTTCCTGAAGCGGAAGCTACCACTACTATCAAGCCGCGCAATATACCTGGAGCGGTCCTTAATTATGGCAGAATCATCCAGTATATCATATAACATAACAATCATCGTGCTATCTGGTTTTCCTGTTTGTGCAACGAGAACACGCCCCGAAATACTAAGCGAGTCAAGGAATTGACCCGTTGAAAATACATACCGGTAATTAATATATGGGTTACCCTCGTTCAGATCTTTGATCGCTTTGCCAAAATCGATACTGTAAGTTGTATTTTCTTCCAATGTATCTCTAAGTGTAACGGTAATTGTTTTTAGTTTCCGCTCTATTGTAGGATTTATTTTAGGAGTCGGTGAAACAATTACATTTTTCTGAATATCAGCCAACTCGATGTATTCATCAAAATTCAATGCTATTTTTTTACCGGTAAACCCGATTGTAGAATCTGCAGGGTTAACACTTAGCAGCACAGGAGGTAGGGTATCTTTTGGTCCACCAACAGGAGGAACAATATTAGCACAACCAATGTTTAATGATGTAATAAAAAATCCTGAGAATATTAAAGCTGCAAGTGAAAGTATGTGAGTAATCTTCATTTTTGTTTTATTTGAGACCCGTCCCCCAGCTGCTCCCCATAACTATTGCAGCGCAACAAGGTAACCGACGCATTAATCCCTTCGCAGGAGAATTGGCAATTTTCTTTTACGCCATTTCTTCTTCTTCCTGCACTTCATGAAGGTCGGTATATAATTCATTTGTTTTTACAAAATTGCAATAATGGCAATCCCTGGACCCACAGCCAACATAAAATTCGTAGGCCTGTATCTTGTTCCATGTTTCTGTTATCTGCTGCGTTACCGTTGTTGTATCTTCAGGCGTGATCAGCAGTTTTTTCTTCTGGTATTTCTTTTTCGCGTCCGGCTCTATGAAATCAAATTCAGTGCTCACGACCTTCCAGTCCTTTTTATAATTATCCACCAGTATTTTATAAAACACCGCCTGCCTCCAATAATCACCTCCCAAAGGGATTTTTTCCTGTGGCGGCTTTAATTTATTATTAGATTTATCAGGGTCGCCTGTTTTATAATCTACCACGTTCACCTCTTTACCATTAAATTCCAGTTTATCGAGTTTACCTTTTAAAGGAACACCATTTACAACTATGTTCCTGATATTATGCTCCACAACCACAATTTTATTCCATTGGTGGATATATTCATCATAATAGTTTGATAATATTTCATTGCCGTACTCAAGTCTCCTGTCGAAAGCCTCTTTAATAAAACTTTCCCTGTGCCGGTGCATGTACCAGTTAAAGTCGTTTAGCATATCCTGTTTTGATGGGAATGCCTGGTTCGGATCGTTCTTCATCTTCTCAAACAAACGCTGAGCAGCAAAATGGACCGACGAGCCGAATTCTGTTGCCTCGTTCTTGGAAGAAGGGATCCTTATTAAAGTCTTAAAATAAAATTCCAGGGGGCAGCGCAGGTAATTATTCAGCGCTGTTACATTCATTATAAACTTCTCCAGTATACGCGCAATAAAGTCTTTCTCTATTTTTTCAATTTCCGGTGCCGCAGTTTCAGCGAATTGTAATAAATGGAACTCGGTCAAATCCTCCTGGTCAAGGTTTATTTTCCTGGAATCCAGGTCATGAACATCTAATATTTCTGCAATAAATCTGGAAGGTTCCAGGCCTTTGCCATCGTTGGTAAATGCGGCATGTGAAATAATTAATTCTTTTTGTGCACGCGTAATGGCTACATAAAACAATCGTCTTAATTCTTCCTCATCGCTGGATGCAGGTTTAGAAGAAAATATAGTATCCGGGAATTTATATCCTCCTGATGGTTTTCTTTTTTTCTCCCAAAAAGAGGCATTGGTCCCTGCCAGAAATACATATTCAAATTCCAACCCTTTCGATCCGTGCGCGGTCAGCAAGTTTACGCCCTTATCTGTACCTCCCACCTGCGCCAGGGGAACAGGCACATTATTATCTTTCATCAATTTAATATTCTGCACCAAACCGCCAACAGCCAGATCAGGATTTCTTCTTGTTTCTTCTTTTATAAAATCGAAGAAGGCGGTGAGCGCCTGCAGTAGCCATATCTTTTCGTCGCTCTGCATTATTTTACTTAATACCCCTGCCTTGCGGATAATGTTCTCCAGCAGTGTTTGAAGAGTGACATTTACAGCATCTGCAATTAATTGTTCAATAACCGGCGCCGCAGCTCTTAATGCAGGATGTACCCCTTTATCAAATAAATCCTTTGGTTGCTGAACAGATTTTTCCTGTAATAGTTTTCTTATTGAAGTTTTATTTTCCGAAAATTGTTTTTCTGCCACTTCTACAGATAATTTCGCTATTTCCAATGGCGGGATATTAAAGAAGTCGAAATGCAGTATTTCAAATAACATTTCGTCCCCACCATAAGGAGTATCGAGTTCGGCAGCCAGATATTCCAGGATCTGAATTAGCTTTTTAGCCAGGGGAGTCTCTAATAAGTTCAGGCTCCTTTTGCTGTATGTCGGAATAGTTCTATGCCTGAATAATTTAATTAATTCATCGCCGTATTTATTCTCTTTATAAATTACTGCAATCTTACCAGGTTCAATTTCTTTTTTAATTAATTCTTCTACCTGCAAAGTAATGCCGATCATTTCCTGTCGCTGCGTTTCATATTCATATATCAGCGGCTGATGGTCGAGTAATTTAATATCAGGATGGCTCGCGATCAATTCTTTACTTAGTCCTTCCATTTTCCTGATCAGCCTCTCTTCATTTCTTGAGATCAGTGATTTTGAAATATCAAGAATAGGTTGTGTAGAACGGTAATTATTCGTGAGTACAACTTTAAACAGATCATTCGTATAATCAGTAACGAACTGCTCCATGTTCTCTACATTCGCTCCCTGGAAGCGATAGATACTCTGGTCGTCATCACCTACAACAAAAATATTCGGCTGCTCCCAATAGTTAATCAATAATCTCACCAACTGATTTTGCGTACCGCTGGTATCCTGGTATTCATCCACTAAAATATACTGGTAACGTTCCTGGTAGTTAAGTAATAATTGTTTGTTGTTTTCAAACGCTTTAATTACCCAATTGATCATATCATCGAAATCGTAACGGCTGGCTTCGCGCATCATCGACTGGAACTTATCAAATTCCTGTACGGCGGCTGCCAGCTTCGACATCTTCTCTTTTTCTTCTTCTATTTTATCTGTTCTTACATCTCCTTTCTTAAATTCTTTTGTTGCGCGTTTGGCAACAAAACCATCGCGGTTGGGGAGATCAGTTATATAGGTTTCTATACTCTGAAGGATTAATTCCTGTTTCCATCCCTCCTGTTTCATGGTAGAGAAAAGATTGGATAGATTTCTTATTTCATAATACACATCACCGCGGTATCTTTTTAACGGGTGATTTTTCGGAAATTCATCTATTAATTTCCGCATCATTTCTATTTTCTCCAGTTCAGAGATGGGGTCCAGTTCATTCTTTTCAAATAAAGAAAGGTTTTCCTGGATAATATCGTTACAGAAGGCGTGGAAGGTATAAATATTTACTTTATATGCATCTGAGCCGATAAAGTGCACGAGCCTGCGCCGCATGGCCAGCGCGCCTGCATCGGTGTATGTTAAACAAAGGATATTTGAGGGGGAAGCATCGGTTTCGAGGAGTATTTTTCCTATGCGGGCGGCAAGTATCTGTGTTTTTCCTGTTCCCGGCCCGGCGATCACCATAACGGGCCCCTCAATTCTGTCAACCGCCTGCCGTTGCTGTTCATTCAGCCTGCTATATTCTTCAGCAAAACGTTTATTTAATTTGTCCCTTGCAATCATATTTCAAAGGTACGGGGAAATCCCCCTGCGGTATTGCACCAGGGGTATCTCCCTGCTCCCCCTTTTTCAAAGGGGCGTAGACTCACTGTTTTCAAACTGGTACACGACCGATTTGTCACCGTTTTGCACTTAATCTACAAACGCTTACCTTTGCGCATCATACAGGCGGATTTGTTTATTGTTCACCCTGTGTAAAAAAACTGAACTAATAAACGCCAGGAAAATGCTCCGGTTTCCCAAACGTTTATGGTTCATCAACTAAAATGAAAAAGTAAACGTATGCCAAATATCAGGGAAGAGCTGGAAAAAAGAATACTTATCATAGACGGCGCAATGGGGACCATGATCCAACAGTATAAACTTGTTGAGCAGGATTATCGTGGTGAACGTTTTGCCGACTGGCCAGCAGATGTAAAGGGCAATAATGACCTGCTAAATCTTACCCGCCCTAATGTGATCACCGAAATTCATAAACAATATCTTGACGCAGGCGCGGATATTATCGAGACAAATACTTTCAGCAGTACATCCATCGCAATGGCCGATTACGATATGCAATCACTCGCATACGAATTAAACGTTGCCGCGGTTAAATGCGCAAAAGAAGCTATTAAGCAGTCGGGTAAAGTGGCCTGGGTAGCAGGTGCCATCGGGCCATTGAATAAAACATTATCACTTTCTCCCGACGTAAATAACCCAGGATTTCGTGCAGTTACATTTGATGAGGTGGTAGCTGCTTATACTGAACAGATAAAAGGACTGGTTGATAGTGGTGCAGATATCTTATTGATCGAAACCATTTTCGACACCTTGAATGCCAAGGCAGCAATATTCGCTATTAAAAAGTTTTTCAGAAATAATCCCGATAAACAGCCACTGCCAATAATGATCAGTGGTACTATTACCGATGCATCTGGAAGAACGTTAAGCGGGCAGACACTCGAAGCGTTCTACACCTCAGTAGCGCATGCAAAGCCGCTAAGCGTTGGTTTAAACTGCGCATTGGGAGCACAGGAAATGCGTCCGCATATTGCAGAGCTTTCGCATATTGCCAGCTGTTATGTTTCGGCATATCCGAATGCGGGTTTACCCAATGCAATGGGAGAATACGATGAAAGTCCCGATCAAACCGCGCATTTCCTGGAAGACTGGGCAAAAGAAGGTTATGTAAATATTGTTGGTGGATGTTGCGGCACAACACCAGATCATATCAGGCATATTGCGGAAAGTGTAAAAAATATTGCTCCTCGCAAATTGCCTGTTCTGCTCCCTCTTTAGAAAGGGGAAATTTTGCAATCACGTACGTTAAAGCTTTAGTGTATGCAGTTGCGAAAGGGGATTTAGTAAAAAGAATTAGTATAAATTATGAGCGAGACTACTCACATTAAACCCTATTTAAGACTTTCAGGTTTAGAACCTCTTGTTATTCGTCCCGAAACCAATTTTGTAAATATAGGCGAGCGTACAAATGTTACAGGATCGAAAAAATTTGCCCGTTTAATAAGAAATAATAATTATGAAGAAGCATTAAGTGTTGCGAGGCAGCAGGTAGAGAACGGCGCACAGGTGCTTGATGTAAATATGGACGATGCATTGCTGGATGGCGTAAAGGCCATGACCACATTCATGAATTTATTACAGGCCGAGCCCGATATTGCAAAGATCCCGGTAATGATCGATTCATCAAAATTCGAGATCATTGAGGCCGGATTAAAATGCGTGCAGGGAAAATGTATTGTTAACTCTATCTCACTAAAAGAAGGAGAAGAAAAATTTATTGAGCAGGCATTCATTTGCCAGGGTTATGGTGCATCCATTATAGTAATGGCCTTCGATGAAACCGGCCAGGCCGATACCAAACAAAGAAAAATAGAGATTTGCCAGCGGGCATATAAAATACTTACGGAACAGGTAGGCTTTGATCCACAGGATATTATTTTCGATCCTAATATATTCGCGCTCGCCACCGGAATGGAGGAACACAACAATTATGGCGTTGACTATATTGAGGCAATAAAAGAAATTAAACGATTAATGCCGCTCACCGGTATTAGTGGTGGTGTAAGTAATTTATCATTTTCATTCAGAGGTAACGAGCCGGTACGCGAAGCAATGCATGCTGTGTTTCTTTATCATGCTATTAAAGCAGGCATGAGCATGGGCATCGTGAATGCAGGACAAATGGTGGTGTACGACCAGATTGAACCACAATTAAAAGATTTATGTGAAGATGTAATTCTTAACAGGAATAATGATAATAATGAAGCGACGGAAAAGCTGATCATATTTGCAGAATCCGTTAAATCGGAAGGAAAGGTTGAAAAGAAAAATGATGAATGGAGGGAAACTACCGTTGAAGAAAGATTAAAACATTCTCTTGTAAATGGGATCACCGATTATATAGACGTAGATACTGAAGAAGCAAGGCTAAAATATCCAAAACCTCTTGATGTAATTGAAGGCCCTTTAATGGCGGGAATGGATGTAGTAGGTGATTTGTTCGGATCCGGAAAAATGTTTTTGCCACAGGTGGTTAAAAGCGCACGTGTAATGAAAAAAAGCGTGGCAATATTAACACCATATATTGAAGAAGAAAAGAAAAATAACCCGCTTGCACAGCAAGGTGGTGCGGCAAAAATATTACTGGCAACGGTAAAGGGCGACGTACATGATATCGGTAAAAATATTGTTGGTGTGGTACTGGGTTGTAATGGGTATGATATTATTGATCTGGGAGTAATGGTACCAACAGACAAAATACTGGATACTGCCTTAAAAGAAAATGTTGATATCATTGGGTTAAGTGGATTAATTACCCCATCCCTCGATGAAATGGTAGGTGTGGCGCATGAAATGAAACGTCGCAATATGAGCCAGCCATTATTAATTGGTGGCGCCACCACTTCAAGAATGCACACAGCCATAAAGATTGCTCCCCAATACAATAATGGTGTAGTGCATGTGCTTGACGCCTCAAGAAGCGTAACAGTTGCCGGTTCATTATTAAACAAAGAACAAAAGCCCGGTTTTTTAAGTAATATTAAAACAGAGTATTCAAAACTGGCTATTGATTTTGCAAATAAAAGGACAGTAAAGCAATTAGTGCCCTTTACACAGGCTCAGCAAAATAAAACAGTTATCAACTGGAAAAATTATAATCCCGTTGAGCCAACATTTATCGGTACAAAAGCATTTAATGATTTCGACTTGAATGAACTGGTTGAATATATTGACTGGCAGCCATTCTTTATCGCCTGGGAAATGCATGGCAAGTTTCCACAAATATTGAGTGATGAAATAATAGGCAAAGAGGCAACCAAATTATATAACGACGCAAGAGCATTGCTGAAAAAAATAATTGACGAAAAATGGTTAACTGCTGACGGCGTTATTGGTTTCTGGAGAGCCAATTCAAACGGGAAAGATACCGTTACTCTGCAAACTACTGATAATAAAAATGTACAGCTGGAATTTTTACGTCAGCAGGCTAAAAAAGCAGGCGGTCAGCCAAATATTTCCCTGGCCGATTTTATTGCTCCTGCAGAAGAAGCAATTGTTGATCATATAGGCGCATTCGCGGTTACTATTCATGGTATTGAGCCGCATATAAAACGATTTAATGAGCAGCACGATGATTATAATAAAATAAGCTTGCAGGCGCTTGCCGACAGGTTTGCGGAAGCTTTCGCAGAAAAACTGCATGAGATGGTGCGTAAGAATTTCTGGGGTTATGCGAAAGAAGAACAGCTTGATAACGAAGCATTGATTAAGGAAGAATATACGGGTATCAGGCCAGCCCCCGGGTACCCGGCCTGTCCTGATCATACCGAAAAAATAAAATTATTTGATCTGCTGGGCGCTACGGAAATTGCAGGGATACAACTTACTGAATCATTGGCGATGTATCCTGCAGCATCAGTTTGTGGCTGGTATTTTGCTCATCCCGAAAGCAAATATTTCGGGGTAGGAAAAATTACGAAGGAGCAGGTAAACGATTATGCAACAAGAAAACAAATGCCTGTTGAAACAGCGGAAAGATGGTTAATGCCAATATTAGATTATGAGCCGTAAACCTCTTACGATGATCAAAAAATAATTTATTCACGATGAATAAAGAGAATCTTATAAATAATCTTCGGATTATCAGTTATAATGTGAACGGAATCCGTTCGGCAATTAATAAAGGATTTATTGAATGGCTGAAAACCGACCCTACAGATATTATCTGTTTGCAGGAAACAAAAGCAGTAAAAGAAAATGTAGATCATACAGCTTTAAATGATCTGGGTTTTGAATGTTACTGGTATTCCGCACAGAAAAAGGGATATAGCGGAGTCGCGGTTTTTTCAAAAATTAAACCTGACAATGTCCTTTATGGAAATGGTCATAAAGTAAGCGATGACGAAGGAAGGATCATTCAACTGGATTTTGGTGATATCCGTTTAATCAATGCTTATTTCCCTTCCGGAACTTCAGGAGATTTAAGGCAGGCTTTTAAATATGAATGGCTCGATCAGTTCTATTTATATCTGGATGAACTAAAGAAAACACATCCTAAAATAATCCTCTGTGGTGATTATAATATTGCTCATAAGGAAATTGATATTCATGACCCGAAAGGGAAATAAAAATTCTTCAGGCTTCTTACCT
>CAYLVR010000146.1:0-9335 GCA_964387165.1 uncultured Chitinophagaceae bacterium
GTCTTCTGTTTTTCAGAAAGTCGTTCCTCTATTCCTTCAAACCAGGTCATTAATTTGTTGAGGTTCAGCTCACTTAATTCGGAAATATTTTTATTATCAACTTTGAACCATAAACTTTCTTTTCTTAACCTGGCACCTTTACATTCAGGGCATTTTTTTAATTCCATAAATTGCTCTACCCATTCACGCAATGCCTCCGTAGTGCCGCCCGCGAACCATCTTTTCAATTGCGGAACAATACCTTCATATTCTTCAGCATATACATTTCCATTCGCAGGCAATTCATTATAATCTATTTCAGTGGCTCCCTCTCCTTCTTCGTTTCCGTATAAAACAAGATTAATAGCTTTTTGCGAGAGATCTTTTACAGCTTTATTAAGATCAATTTTATGTTTCCTGGCTAATTGCTGCACCTGTTTAAATACAAAAGCTTCCCGCGCCTCACCCAGGGGAGCAAATGCACCCTCATTAATGCTCAGATTGTTGTCAGGAATAACCGCATCGAGGCTCACCTGGTAAATATCACCAAGTCCTTTACATACCGGGCAATAACCATAAGGAGAATTAAACGAAAATGAATTAGGCGAAGGCTCTTCATAACTGATACCTGTATCTTCACACATTAATTGTTTGCTGTATTGAACGACCTTATTGCTATCGTTCAACAACAAAAACATTAACCCCTTTCCTGTTTGTAATGCTTTCTGTACACTCTGGCTCAAGCGCACTTTCATATCATCAGCAACGGCCAGCCTGTCAATCACTACTTCAATATCATGGATCTTATAACGGTCGACCTGCATTTTTGGAACGAGATCTTTTATTTCGCCATCCACTCTCACTTTTAAATATCCGCGTTTACGGACATCTTCAAACAATTCACGATAGTGTCCCTTCCTCCCTCTTATCAAAGGGGCAAGAACGGATATTTTTTTACTCTTGAATTTGTTAAAAATATTACTTACAATTTCTTCCTCACTAAATTTCACCATTTTTTTACCGGTGTTGTAACTGTATGCTTCAGCTGTTCTCGCGTAAAGCAAACGCAAAAAATCGTACACTTCGGTAATAGTGCCCACTGTTGATCGTGGGTTTCTGTTAGTGGTTTTTTGTTCTATCGAAATTACGGGGGACAATCCAGTGATCTTATCAACATCAGGTCGCTCCATATCTCCTATGAATTGTCGCGCGTACGCCGAGAAACTTTCCATATACCTGCGCTGACCCTCATTATATATTGTATCAAAAGCAAGGGAAGACTTACCGCTTCCGCTTACCCCTGTAAATACTACAAGTTTGTTCTTAGGTATTTTGAGATCTATATTTTTAAGGTTATGTTCTCTTGCGCCAAAAATCTCTATATATTCATCCATAATTTTCCAGAAAAGACGTCAAATTTACTAAATATTTTATCAACGCATGTACAGTATCGAAAATGGTAAAATAAGGGTAGAAGTTAACGCTAAAGGAGCGGAACTGAACAGCATCGTGTCTAAAAACACTGGTTTAGAGTATTTATGGAACGGCGGTGAACCCTGGCCCAAAAAGTCGCCTATTCTTTTCCCTATAGTGGGCACCTTAAAAAATGATACCTACTATTACAATGATAAACCGTACAAACTGACCAGGCATGGCTTTGCCCGCGATATGATTTTTGAGTTAAGTTCTCAAACCACCTCGTCGTTAACGTTTACGCTGAACAGTTCGGAGGAGACCCTACAAAAGTTCCCGTTTAAATTTAAGCTTGATGTAACCTACGCTATTGAGGATGCTGAATTATTTGTAGATTATAAAGTACACAACCCCACAGAGGAAAATATTTATTTTTCTATTGGAGGGCATCCCGCTTTTAAAGTACCCCTTACCGATGATCTTGAATACGAAGATTATTATTTTGAATTTTCGCACGAAGAAAATGCATTAAGATGGTTAATCTCCCGGGAAGGCTTAATTAATCCCTCTGCCATTCCGATAATTACTAATTCAAATATCCTCCTTCTTAAAAGAGATCTATTTATTAATGATGCAATTGTTTTAAAATACCTGAATTCTGATAAAGTAAAACTGAAATCGGATAAAAATGCACATAGTGTTGAGTTTTCATTTTCAAACTTTCCATTTTTAGGTTTATGGGCAGTAAAAAATGCAAACTTCGTTTGTATTGAACCGTGGTGTGGTATTGCCGACAGCACAACCACCCATCAACAATTCATTAATAAAGAAGGGATTAATTTATTAACGCCTGGTGAAGTTTTCAACAGGCAGTGGAGTGTAAAAGTGTATTGATCCAACTATCGCTCAACCCAAACGCTCAATGAGCCGGGGGGACAAAGAAATTCTGCCCAACCATTTTCATCCACAGTAACTTCTTCATTACGTTTATGTAAGTAATCAATAAAAACTTTACCTGCATGACGTTTACCTATCTCCATATGCTTAAACCCTTCCTCTCCATTGGATAATAATACGGCGCAGCCTGATTTCTCATTTTCATCCAACCCTTCTCTTGTCCAGCCAATACAATTAGGATGATCAAAATAATCACGCTGTGCACCATAAGCATATTCTTTACGCAGTCTTACCAGGTTTTCCAATGCATCTGCCTGCGCAAGAAATATTTCATAATCATTTCCATCTTGTCCCTTATCCACATAATGTGCGCCGTACAGGTCAGGATAAAAAATACATGGATATCCTTCAGCTCTTAATAAAGTAATTGCATAAGAATGTGGTTTAAACCACGCTTCTACAGGGGCCTCCAGCGACTGCAATGGTTGGGTATCATGATTATCAACAACAGTTACTGATAATTCAGGCTTTACTTTAACCAGGCTGTTATCAAGTATGGTAGTTAAATCAAAATCTTTTCCTCCCTTTGATGCATTATGCAAATTATGGTGTAACGCTGCATCAAATAACGACATACGCCCACCAGTGGCATCTATATATTTTAATAATAACGGAAGATCGCCTGGCGCCCAGTATTCTCCAACGGCAAACAGATCGGGCTTAATACTACGCATATGATCGAGCCATTCAGTATAAAATGCCGGGGCAATATGCTTAACCGCATCAAGCCTCACCCCATCAAAACCGATCTGTTTTAAATACCACGTACCATATCTTTTTAATTCTTCCCGAACAGCAGGATTACGAAATTCAACATCACAAAACATTAAGTAATCATAATTGCCTTTTTCATCATCCAAAACATCCTCCCATAATTCTCCGTATTCATTTAATATACTGAATATTGCTGTTTCTCCTAAATCATGTGCATAATCCACGCCTGTAAAACATCGATGATCCCAAATAAATTTGGAATATTTTCCCTGGCGGGCGGGAAATGTAAACTTTGTGAAGGCGTCTATTTCAAAAGGATCGCTTATAAATTCATTTCTGTTTTCGGGGTTCACTTTTCTTACCTGTATTCTTTCAATTTCATCAGCGCCACCCATGTGGTTCAAAACAATATCTGCGTACACCTGTATTCCGTTATTATGAAGGGCTTTAATTGCCGCTTTATATTCTCTTTTTGTTCCGAATTTTGTTCTTACTGATCCTTTCTGATCAAATTCTCCAAGGTCATAAATATCATATACATCGTACCCGCTGGCATTTGCACCTTCTTTTCCTTTATGGGCCGGGGGTAGCCAAACTGCGTTTATTCCTATGTCTGCGAGATGTTTTGCGTCGGACTTAACTTTCTTCCAGAAAGTACCATCATTGGGAATATACCAATGAAAGTACTGCATCATTGTGCCATTGATCATATTTCTATAACTTAAATGTTTGGACCACAGCAAATAGCAGCAGCATCAGCGTATTTGTAGAATAAGTTCCACGGCTTTTAGATACAATTGGCCTTGCGTCACCTGTATGTGCCGCCGCCCCTATTAATAGTATTTTGTTCAGTATGAAAATTTTATGGGTACTGGTTTGGCAATTTCGGATGATGTACAAGGTAATGATTACGTTTGAAAAGAACAGTTAGTGATGACATATTCATTCCTGCCCGATACATATTTATAAAATCAGCAGAAAATGAGAAAACTTACATCATCCTTCGCTATAATTTTTATACTAGCTGCAGCTATTGGTTGTAATAGTCAACCAGGTATCGCCCCCATTAAAACAGGGACTTCAAAAGTAGCGGTTACAGAAAAGAAATCTACAGAAGCACCGGTTAAATGGATGAGTGTTAATGATATGACTGAGAACAGCTTCAGCATCCAGATGCCGGAAGGGTGGCAAAATGCTGCGCTTCTACACAGGAAATGGAGCACTCCACGTTCACTGGTAACAGCAGTTTCTCCCGATAAAAACACAGTTATTTATTTAGGCGACCCGGGATTACCAGTATATACTTTTCCGAATTCACAGATGGAAAATCAATACAGGCAGCTAGGTATGCAATCACCCTTCCCTTCAATGAAATATAGAAATGCAGAAAACTATTTCAGCGAGTATATTCAGAAGCGGTTTGGCAACCTGGAAGGGTTTAGAATATTGGAAAAATTCGACAACAAGCCTGTACTGGAACTACTTGCTAAAGAAATAAAAAAACTAACGTTCAAAGTAGATGTTACAACAGTCAGTTACAGGTTTGAATATAAATCTAAAGGAAGAACAATTCATGGCCTTTTAAATGGCTCCACAGTGGCCGTGGGGGAAATGTGGCAGCCGGAGGTAAGTGGATTCTGTACTGCGGGTGATCCCGGCAATGCTGATGGAATGCTGATAAAAATGATGCAGTCGCGTGAAAGTAACCCACAATGGCAAAAAGACCAGGAGGCGAAGCATCAGCAAACAATGGCGATGATTGAACATAACACACAACAAATGACCAGGCAGCACGAGCAAAGAATGGCTAACATCAGGTCGAGCAGCGCGGCACACCAGCAAAGGATGGCAGATATGCAGCAACAGCACGAGCAATGGAATCAGAGCTGGCAACAAAACCAGGCCTCCCAGGAGGCGCAACACGAAAAATTCCTGAACACCATTAAAGGCGAACATACGGTACGAGACAATGAAGGAAATACCTACCAGGTAGATAACAGTCAGCAGAAATATTATGTAGACAAAACCAATAATACTTACATCGGCGCGGATGGCACAACCACAATAGATGATCTCCGCAAAATCAAAGGTATCAATATAGATAATTTCGAGGAGGTGCAAATAATAAGATAACTGGGAGTCATTAAACGGCGGGGGCTGGAGAATACGCAGTAAAAATTACCCACAATTCACTGTATAACTACTATTGCGGGGATTCAAAGAATTTCACAACTTTATTACTGCGTTTCAGATCCAATTCCTCCCGATTTACTGCTATTCATATCCTGTGGTCACCACAAACTATTTGTTGACCAATAAACAACGCTATGAAGAAGGTAAACCGCTCCCAGCATCCCAATCGCCATCAGCAGTATATGCGTAACGCCATTGCCGATCTCGTTAGCATCTGTTGCTTAATTGTGCTTATTTATTTTGCGTTGTCTTAAGCGCCTTATTTAATAGCTATGGTTTTCTCATCGTAACGGATGGCAGTAAATATTCCCTGCCCTCCTACAATGTTTGTTTTTACTTCTGCAGGCTGCATAAAAGGGTTATAATTAGCTGTCCTTGCGCTTTCTGTTAGCTGCAGGAAATCATAATGTTCTTTTAAAAGCGAATATAATCTAACGGTTACGGTATCATATTTCTCATATCCGGCCTCAGAGTTAAAGGCATATTTCTTTCCATTGAAAGCGTCGTCATTTAACAAGAAATCAGTATTGCTTCCATTGTAATTATCAATACCATTTCCAATTATTACACGATAATAATTCTCTGCCTGGCCCGGATCTGTAAATGAAAACCCGACGCTATAATAACCTGGCTTATCAGATGATGGACCAAAGGTGATTTTATCTATTGTCACAGGAGCAGAAGGAAATTGAGTTGATGCATTTATTTCTCTTTTAAGGCTATCAATAATCTTCAGCGAATAGATTTTTGAGCTATCCCCAATAAATATTCTATTGGCAGCATAATTATATTTCCTTCCGGATTCATAATAATATAATGATGCAGGGTGTAGCGTATCTGTTCGAATGCCATCATAAAAAATCACCTGAGCATTATCAATTAACTTATTAACGATTGAACTGGAATAAGGCTGTGCCTCTGATACAATACATTTTAATCCCCTGTTATTTTCAAGATACATTTCCACTACAATTTGATTATCGTATTGCAGCAACTCTAAATCCATGTTCTTTTTACAGGAAAAAATCAATAACACGAATATTATCATTTTCACAATTCTCATACTTAGAATTTAAAATTATAAGTAATGCCAGGTAATACTGGAAATAGCGACACAACTTTAGGGAGAAAAGAAGTAATATATCCTTCTTTATCAGTCACCTCCCTGAATTGCATATAAAAAGGGTTCCGTCTGCTATACACATTATATAAACTGAATGCAATATCCTGGTGCCCTTTTTTAGATTTTAATGTAGCAACAAAATTAATATCCAGCCTGTGCACAGCCTGCAACTGGTAATTATTCCTGCTTTCATAAATTGGCACCACACTACGTGCAGCCGTACCTGATTCATTTTGAAAAACGTATCTGCCAACGGGCAATGTTGTATAGGCGCCTGAGCCATATGTCCAATTAGCGCTGAATGAAAATATATCATTGAGTTTATGCATTACCACCACTGAAACATCATGCCTCCTGTCGTACCTGGGTTTAAATGGCCGCCCATTGTCAATATCTTTGAATGTTCTTGTGGCCCATGCCAAAGTATATCCAAACCATCCTCTTGTGCGACCCAGCTTTTTCTCTATATACACTTCTCCTCCACGCGCATCGGCTTTTCCATAAACAAAATCATTTTCAATTTTCGGATTACCAACAAGATTGGCACCGTCCCTGAATTCCACCTGGTTATTCATCCATTTATAATACCCTTCTATATTTAGAAAAAACAATTCACCAATTGACCGTGAATAACCCAAACTCACCTGGTCAGCAAATTGAGGTTTTGTTCTTTGAGTAGAAGGATACCAGATATCCACTGGTAAAGAAACTGCGCTGAGTGAAGCCAGGTGCAGATACTGATACATCCTGGTATAGCTTAATTTCAATGCCGAATGCTCATCCAAATTGTACCTGGCCCCAATTCTAGGCTCGGGTTTGATATACAGTTTTCCTTTTGTGTTAAAGCCCGACAATCTTGTTCCGGCCGATATAGCAAGACGTTTATAATTATCCCATTCACCACCGATATAAGTGGCAAATTCAGTGCTGTTGGTTCTTTCACCAGCCTGCACCTCTCCGACTGAAGATGAATATCTATAATCACCAATTTTCATCTGGTGATGCATAATATTCAAACCGGTTTGTATCTTAATAAATTCAGATATGGCTCGGTTAGCATTTATATTTAAACCGACTGTATTAATTGCGGATTGGATTTCCACATAATTATCGTCGTACCGGTTACCCAGGTTATATTTATATCCCGAATAAAAAACACTAGTGGTTAATGTTGTTCGTTTTGCAAACGACCTCCAGTTAAAGGCAAGCGCACGGTTACCCCACTTGAATTTAGAAGGAAAATCTTTCACATCTAATTTAAAATCATCACCTCCCATATAAGCTGTTGTCCAGACAGTATTATTTTTATTTATTTTCCAATCGGACCGGATATTTATTTCTGAAAAAAGATAAGAGGGTATCTTATCATAATCTTCTTTGTTTTTATTGATCTCATTTATTGTATTGGTAATCAGGTTGAGGTATGTTCTTCTTGCAGAAACAACAATAGAAGATTTTGTTTTTTCAATGGGTGTTTCAATGGAAAACCTGGTCGATAGAAGTCCGATTCCACCGCTTACACTTAGAGAATCCATTGATCCCTGCCTGGAAGAAACATCAAGCACAGATGATAGTCTGCCACCATATTTTGCGGGATAAGCTGCTTTAAATAATTTCGCATCATCTATCGCATCATTATTAAATATGCTGAATAAACCAAGAAGATGATTAGCATTATAAATGGGAACCCCATCCAGTGTAATAAGATTCTGATCGGCGCCACCACCTCTTACATAAAATCCTGCCATTCCTTCGCCCGCATTTTTTACTCCCGGCTTCAGCTGTAGCACTTTAATAATATCCACTTCACCGAGAATAGCCGGAAGATTTTTTGCCTCAGCAGCGCTGACTATTTCTACGCCCATTTGAGTGCTTCGAACTTTATTATTTATTGAATTACCTGTAACAACCACTTCCTGGAGAATGGACACCAGGGAACTATCGGCCTGCTTACCCACATATTGAGCAAAGACAGGCGGCGCAACAACTATTGCAAGCATAAACGTTATGCAGCAGGCATTTAGAGTTTGCATTGAATCTAAAGAAGAGTGTTAAAGAAGTAAACTGGCTTTATGAGGCAATTGGATGCGTGGAGATATTGGGAGGAAAGGTGATACAAGTAAAGAAAAAAAAGCCAGACTTCCAAGGGTTTCCCAAAACGGTAATTAGTTGGAACAGTATGCTGCCCCACGTCGCTTCAGCGCTGACAGGCGTCGGACGAAGCTTTGGCACACGCAGTTTCCCTTTGAAAAGAGAGTATTAAAGAGTAAAACAGGAAAATGCCTGCAAGGGGATTTATATGGCTCTCTCTATGCCCTCTCTTTTTAAAGGGGGGAGTAAGCTCACCGATAAACCAGGAGTGAGATTAATTAATTACTTAATTTACCAACTGTTAAATAAAGAAGCTGATGAACTGTAATACAGGTTAGTGTCGCAAATAACCCGCTAAATTGCCGTACATCCACCCTTCCTGATTTAACTTTTTACATCATTTTTGTACTGTACAATTTATAGCAAAATTAATTTTTATGTCGAATAACAGTGTTTCACTCCACAGAGTTTTGAAAACATCTCCTGAAAAAGTTTTCCGTGCGTTTACGGATGCCACTGCAATGGCATTCTGGTTACCTCCTTACGGGTTTCTTTGTACTGTACATGAAATGAATGTAAAAGTTGGAGGAACGTTCAGGATGTCATTTCATAATTTCTCAACCGGTAATGGTCATTCATTTGGTGGAAAATATATTGAGGTAAAACCAAATGAATTTTTAAAGTACACCGACAAATTCGACGATCCCAACCTGCCTGGAGAAATGACCACTTCCATATCATTACAAAAGGTTTCTGTAGGTACAGAAATTAAAATTTTGCAGGAAGGCATTCCTTCGGTGATACCAGTAGAAATGTGTTACTTAGGCTGGCAGGAATCACTTGACAAACTGATCAAACTGGTAGA
>CAYLVR010000147.1:0-9305 GCA_964387165.1 uncultured Chitinophagaceae bacterium
ACGGAATGGATATTGCCAGCATGTTATCTAAAGTTCCACCAGCACAGCAAACCTACTACGCAATTATGCTGAGCGCCGCAAAAGAAGGATGGACACCTGAACTACAGGACAATTATTTCAAATGGTTCGCGAATGCTTTTGTTAATTATAGAGGTGGACAAAGTTTTGTCGGTTTTATTAATAGGGGAAGAACTCTCGCTTTAGAAAAAGTACCCAAAAATAAATTTGCATATTTTAATACATTATCAGGCGATTCACTTATTGGAAAGGGCGGCAGATTCCTTGCCAGTAAAAGCGAACAACCAGTTGGACCCGGAAGAAACTGGACGCTTGAGGAAGCCACAAAAATTATTGATAGCGGAATAACCAATCGCAACTTTGAAAAGGGCAAAAACTTTTTTACAGCGGTAATGTGCCAGTCCTGTCATAAAATGCGTGGTGAAGGAGCCGATATCGGCCCTGATCTTACACAATTAGGAACAAGGTTTTCAACGACTAATATGCTTGAGTCAATTATCCATCCCGATAAAACGATATCGGATCAATATGCCGCCACAGTGTTTGTATTAGAGAATGGAAAAACTATTTCAGGGAGGTTAATTAACCAGGATGCGGATAAATATTATGTGTCGCAAAACCCATTTGCTCCACAGGTAATAAAAGAAATAAATAAGAAAGAAGTTATTAATACTAAAGCATCATCGGCATCAATAATGCCACCAGGAACAATCTATAGATTAAATCCTGAAGAATTAAAGGATCTTATTGCCTACTTAATGGCGGGTGGAAACAAAGAACACCCGGTGTACACCGGTGAAAAGAACTAAAGAAAAATGGCGCTTAAAGCGCCATTTTTTATTTTATCATTTCATCAGCATTTGTTTCCTTCCAGCTTTTGGACGAAGCCGATGCAAGAACGGCCTCACAAACCTTTTGTGTTTGTAAGGCATCTTTGAATGTTGGCGCACATGGTTTTCCTTCTTCAACACTTTTAAGGAAATCTGCCACCTGGTGAACAAAACTATGTTCGTACCCAATACTTGTACCAGGTATCCACCATCTTTTCATATACGGCTGATCGCTGTCTGTTACCAGTATCGATCTCCATCCGCGAACAATTGAATCATCTCTGTGATCAAAATATTCGAGGCGGTTCATATCATGCAAATCCCATTTAATAGATGCATGTTCTCCGTTAATTTCAAATGTAAATAATGCTTTGTGACCCCGGGCATATCTTGTTGATTCGAATAATCCTAATGATCCGTTAGCAAAATGACAATGAAATAAACACGCATCATCAATTCCTACTTTTTCCACTTTACCAGTCAACTGGTGCATTCTTTCTTTTACAAATGTTTCGGTCATAGCAGATACATCTGTGATTTTTCCATTGATCCACATAGCAGCATCAATACAATGCGCAAGCAAATCACCAGTTACACCCGAACCCGCAGCATCAACATCTATTCTCCATAATGCGTCACCACCCTGTGGAAGATCTTCACTGATTGTCCAGTCCTGCAAAAAGTTTGAACGGTAATGAAATATCTTCCCTAGCTTCCCTGAATCAACAATTTGTTTAGCTAAAGTAACAGCAGGAATACGACGATAATTATACCATACAGTATTAACTACTCCGGCTTTTTCTATAGCATCTACCATTTTTTGCGCCTCCGCAAGATTACGGGCCAAAGGTTTTTCACATAAGATCATTTTGCCTGCCGCAGCAGCAGCTATAGCAATCTCTGCATGTGAATTATTTGGAGTGCAGATATCTACTGCATCAATATCATCACGGGCTATTAATTTTTTCCAGTCTGTTTCATACGATTCATAACCCCACTGTTCAGCAAAAGCTTTTACTTTATCCTCTCTCCTTGCACAGGCAGCTTTTAATACCGGCCTGTATTGCAGATCCGGAAAAAAATCTGCGATCCTGTTATAACCATTGCTATGTGTACGGCCCATTAATCCCGTACCTATTAACCCGATTCTTATTTCCTTATGATTTGTTTTATTAATGTTCATCTGGATAATTTTTATTTTTTATTTGTCTGCCATGCGTCGCCGGAGGCTCTACCTGTAGTACTATGAAACTTATTAGCTAAAAATTTTTAGTTGAACGTTTCATATGTATATATTTTAATTATTCAGCTTCATACCATCCATGTTGTTCACGCACTTTGATCATCACCGCAAGAATATCGTTCCATGTCTGTTGTTTGTGCATCACGTCATTTGGGAACATACAACCATCCCAGCAGATATGTTTAAATGCTTTCGTGATCTTTCCTGCTTCATCGCGCATCCAGTAACCGGCATCGTGGGCAATATCCAATTTGCCATTAGGATCAGTTGCTAAACAATGTCTTCCTGTTTTATCGTGTGAACCAGAGCCATGAACTGTTCCATCATTCTGTGCAATATGGAAATCTATTGTCCATGGACGTAACGCAGCGGTTAACTTTTTTAACCCTTCCTCGAGTGATTTTCTGTCGCTCCATTGGAAATCTTCAGGGAGTATCCGGTCTTTAGGTTCATTATACCCCAATAAATATAAAAAGGTATGCGACATATCGGCCTGGAAACCCATATTAGGTCTGTCAACAGCTTCAAGTGTTTCAATCATTGTTCTCCAGCTATGCATTCCACCCCAGCATATTTCTCCTTCGGCAGCTAATTTTTCTCCATAATCAGCAGCAACATCGCAGGCTTCACGAAATGTCTGCGCAATTAATTTAGTATTTCCTGATGGATCAGCCGACCATGCTTCAGGGCTTGAGGCCGAATCAATTCTTATCACACCATATTGGCGAATGCCAATATCACGTAATACTTTCCCATACTCGCAGGCTTTGCGCACTTCTTCAACAAAACGTTTTCTTTCTTCACTGCTGCCCATTGCAGCCCCCCCTGTTGGCGGCCATATAGCAGCAACAAGGCTTCCTATTTTTAAATTATGTTTTGCAACAAGATCTGCTACCTTTTTAATTCCATCACGACTACTGTCCTTCACTAATTCAGCATCAAATAAACCAATATCGAGCCCGTCGAATTTAGTTCCGTTAACTTCTGCTGCAGCAGTCATTTCCAGCATTTTCTCAAATGGAATTACAGGCTCAGAACCTGGCCCCTTTCCTACTATCCCCGGCCACGAAGCATTATGCAGCTTCGGAAAATTATTATCTGGCATATTATAAATATTAAAAGTGAAAAGTTAAAACCTACCTCTGATAAAGTAAATTGTATTTAAGTTTTTAGTTTGATTTTTTAAGCTGCATATCTGGGTTACCCGGACCAAAATGTTTCAGCATTACGATAGGATCAGTCTTAGATAAATTAGTGATCTTCACTCCTTCCATCGCTGCTTTTTCAGTGATAAAAAATTCATCGTTAGTCAACTGCCCGTAACGGATCAATGAAGGCGTTTCAATTTCCCATACTCCCATCGTACCGCGACCCTGCATCATAATTATTCCATATGCTGCACTGTCTTTTATAGTTACTGTTGCACCTGGCAATACAGTTAATTCTTTTGCTCCAAATGCATCTGATTTATAACAGATCCAGTTTTCAATATATCCCTGTGATTTCATTTCCTCTAGCGGGCGCACAGGTTTAGGCGCCATAAAACGGTTCTCACGAATATTAGGGTCAACATTTAAATCCCAGTCAATTACATCAACCAGTGCATCATAATCACCCCTTTTTTCCTTAGGTGTACCGTTCCATAATAATTCTTCAGGAATGATCGCTTCATTCACTAGCGATTGGTACATCGCGAAAACATCAGATGCCTTTTGCGGTTCGTACGTACACATACTGCCAGGTGCGTGCAATAATCCCGGTGGTACATCCCAACCCGTTCCCGGATCAAGCTGGAACGCCTGTGAATAACTAGTGATTTTATTATCACCCTTTGTAAAATTCTGCAGGCATTCTTTAATCGTTTCTTTTGTTGTACCCGGCGAAATGCCCATAAACGTATATGGAAAATCACCACCATGATTATTTAACTGCGGTGGGAAATAATAAGCTTCTGGTTTTCCCAACTGACCAACCAGTGCTGCCTTTTCATCGTTATGATGAATATGATGCGGCAGTGGCCCCATATTATCAAAGAACTTTGAATACATCGGCCATGATTTATACTGGTCCCATAAACGTTTACCGATTATTTCTTCTTTTAGTTCGTCAATCGCAACTTTTAACAAGAATTGTTTTTCAGTACCATTGTCATTGAATACAATATGGCTCAGTCCTTCATTTTCTCCTGTTAACGGACCGTTTTTTGCCGGGGTTGTAGATGATAGCCAGCGCTCATCAATACCCCCACGTTCTCCGCCCAATACGTAATAGTCGTCAGGATGTAATTTTATTCTTCTGCCTGGTACACAGAATGACCGGGGTACCCATGTGGGTGATAAACGCAGGATACCTTTTCCCTGCTCCAATGCTTTCACTGCCAGATTTTTTTCCATTTCTTTTAATTAACAGGTTTTATTTACAACAATTATTTTTTAACAATATCTAACCGTACTGAATATTTTTTTGTTTCGCCTGGTTCAATAAATAATAATTTATTTTCCTTTCTTGCCTGGGCCTGGCCTATTGGTGGATTTGTGCATGGCTCTATTCCGGTTACATATTCTCCTTTTGCCCAATGTTGCCAGTTGGTTAATAAAGGCAATTCTTTTTTATTAAATGTGATAGTTATACCAAAGCCAATATTATCGTTCATGATGCCTGCAATACACTGGCCTTTTTCATTTCCCGGGCCATCAAAATACGCCGCAGCTTCTCCACTGGCATTATGTTCAATTAATGGAGCGGGACATCTCCTGTAATTATTTTCCTTATTAAATATTTTTTTATCTCTTTCTTCACTCACCGGATGCATGTCGCCATTTAAAATTAATTCCGACCCCTCATCTGCCAGCGGCCATCCAAAATTAAAATGGTACATGAGCATGTGCGGTGATGTTGTATTTGCTCTATTTGTTATTTCATCATGAATTAATAAATAGGGTTCGCCGAGTTTTCCTGATATGGTACGGCGCATTTCTAAAAACGGCCCGAACACTGTTGATTCTTTTATCTTACCGGTTATACTCATTTCTAATTTACCGGCAGGAATATCTGGTTGAATGATTGATTCAATTTCAGCAGGAATATTACTGATACGTCCATGCAGGCCGCGGTCGCCATATTCGTCAGATTCCGGTCCACCGATATGAGTTAACCCACAGGTGGTAACAAGGCCTCCGCCAAATGTTTTCAGCCAGTCCACCCCTTTATTTGAAAAAGGTTGGGGAGAAGTAATTCCCTGCGAGCTGATCCAGGCAATGCTGTATTGATTATAAAAGGCATCGGCAATATCCATGGCACGGTCTATCACCACCTTATACCTCAATCCGGTACCCGTATTTATCCATGCTATACGCGTGCCCTTACCTGGGCCATTATCGATAACTGAAGTTTCAATACCCCCTACCTGCGATGTACTGGATATCTTTTCTCTCAGGCGCTTATCTGTCAGATTAAATTCTTTGTTATTTATTGGCATCACAATCAAAAACCTAATTTAGGAAATACTCAGGCAATATTGGTTTTTTTAAATAGATTGCTGAAGGTTTTCGAAATTAAAATTAATTAAGATGGCAACTAAACGATTTAAACAGCTTGCAGCACTCATTATCCTGAGTATCATTACTTTAAACCTCACAGCACAGCACAGCAAGGGATACAAAAGAATATTTGATGGCAAGTCATTAAAAGGATGGAAAGGTGATTCTACTTACTGGCGTGTTGAGGACAACGCAATTGTTGGTGAAGTAACTTCCGAAACTCCATTAACGAACAATACGTTTTTAATATATGATAAAGAACTAGGCGATTTTGAATTAATAGCAGAGTTTAAAATCACAGAATCCGGTAATAGTGGAATTCAATACCGCAGTGAAATGTTTCCCGGTATTCCTTATGCACTAAAAGGATATCAGGCCGATATTGATGGAAAAAATGCTTACACTGGTTTGAACTATGAAGAACGCGGCCGTACGTTTTTAGCAAAACGTGGAGAGAATACAGTGTTGAGAGAAGGAAAAGAGCCTGAACTTGTTGCATCACTCGGCGACAGTGATTCATTAAAAAATTTAATTAAACCGGAAGACTGGAACAAGATATTAATTATTGCGAAAGGAAATTCCATGAAACATTATATCAACGGAGTTTTAATGAGTGAAGTAACAGATAATGATGTTTCAAAAAGAAAATTAAAAGGATTATTAGGTCTGCAGGCTCATGTTGGTCCTCCCATGAAAGTACAATACAGGAATATTTATCTGAAATAAATTCCACACCGCGTATTAATGGATACAGTGAGAAAAGCAAGAGTTGCTACTTTGTTGATGTTTTTAATTTGCGGTATCAGTGTTTCAAGCTGGGTACCGATGGTACCCCTCGCCAAACAACGTCTTGGTGTTGATGAAAAACAATTAGGACTACTTCTTCTTGTGATGGGTGCCGGTGCAATTATCACCATGCCATTTATTGGCCGGATTATTCATCGTAATGGAAGCAGGAAGGTAATTATCATCAGCAGTATTATTGCTGCATTGATTTTACCTGTATTAACACTGGCCCCTACTCCACTAACACTTGGTATTTCATTATTCATTTTCGGCGCAACCATTGGTGGCCTTGATGTATCAATGAATTCGCAGGCCGTTGCTGTTGAGCACGAAATGAAAAGACCGGCAATGTCTTCTTTTCATGGAATGTTCAGTGTAGGCGGACTTATTGGCGCCCTTGCTTATGGATTATTACTTTCACTGGCCTTATCTCCTTTAATCTCGGCATGTATCATCTCGCTAATATTACTAATTATTGTATTTACGAATTATAAATATTTCCTTGACCATAAAGGGGAGGGCGCTAAGAAATCAACGCCATTCAAAATGCCTAATGCTGCAGTTATACTACTGGGGATTTTTTGCTTTTTTGTATTTTTAATGGAAGGTTCACTGCTCGACTGGAGTGCATTATTTCTTAAGGACCATCGCGGATACAGCATTGCAGCTGCGGGCGCGGGGTATGCTGTTTTTTCAATTGCCATGGCTATTATGCGATTTACCGGGGATAAACTTGTGCATAAATTCAGTGCCGGTAAAATTGTATGCTGGGGCGCACTCCTCGCTTCTGCAGGTATGGTACTCACTGTAAAATCGCCTTACGATTTAACTACAATGCTCGGGTTTTTGTTAATGGGTATTGGTGCGGCCAATATCGTCCCGGTTCTTTTTAGTTCTGCAGGAAAAGCCGATCCCGGTTCGCCTGCACTTGCATTGGCAGCAGTGACCACGATGGGCTATGCAGGCCAACTTGCGGGTCCTGCAATAATAGGCTTTGCCGCAGATGCATTTTCGCTGCCTGTGGCCCTTGGAACCCTCGCCTTACCATTGTTTTTTATAGGTGTTAGCTTTGCGAAAAGAAAAAATGTATAATCTTGCATAGCAGCGGTAATGTTTGAAAAGGAAGGCGCTAACAAACAATGAATTAATTTTGAGTATTAAAGTATATTTTATCAGCGGTCTGGCTGCCGACGAGCGGGTATTTAAATACATATCCGTTCCCCAGGGCTACCAGGCTGTTCACATCAGCTGGATCAAACCGGTCCCATCTGAATCCCTTTCTGAATATGCGCTTAGGTTATCAGAAAACATTGATCATCGTCAGCCATTTATTCTTGTAGGACTTTCACTCGGCGGTATGATTGCTTCAGAGATAGCCAAGATCTACCCACCTGAGAAAATTATACTTATCTCCAGCGTCCCGGAAGCAGCTCATATGCCGGCATTTTACCGAATAGCGGGAAAGATAAGGCTGCATAAAATAGTACCTGTATCGGCATTTAAATCAGCCTCTTTATTAAAACAGTTTTTTACTCCTGAATCGGAAGCAGATAAAATCTATCTGCGCCAGGCTATCCGTGAAGGTGATCCTGCATTTATCCGCTGGGCCATTCATGCTATTTTAACATGGAAGGGAAATTCTTCTGTTAACTGCACCCATATTCATGGATCAGCAGATCACCTCCTGCCCGTTAGATATACCAGGCCAACGCATCTTATTAAAGGCGGTGGACATATGATGGTGCTCAATCGCGCAGACGAGATCAATAAAATTCTACAGGACTTATTTAATCAGCAGGATACCTGATCCCTGCCTTTCTCCTGATCTCATCAAGTACCTCCATCCTCTCAATGGTCTCATGTAAGGGTACAACAGGGCTTTCTTTCAATCCTTTTCTTAAACAATCATTAACATGCCTGGTTTCATACTGGTAACCAAACCCTTCCCCATCATTTTTAAATTCTATTTTTTGTATGCTGTCGGGTTTACCCGGATAAAACGCTATTGTTGATTCAGGTGCATAAAACCTGTGATTTAATTTTATCCTCCCTTTTGTTCCGTTTATTTCTGCTTCGGTTGGCAGATCCGAACTGAAACTTGAAAACAATTGAGCCATCGCTCCATTATTGTATTTAAATAAAACCGCGCATTGTTCATCAACACCGCTCGGTGATGGTGTCATATGCGCCTCAATTTCATCCGGCCTTCCTAAAACACTCATCGCAGTAAAAACATTATAAATACCAATGTCGAGAATTGTACCACCGGCAAGTTCAGGATCATATAGCCTGGAAAGTACGGGAACACGTGGACGAAAACCGAAATTAATTAATACAGAACGAACATCACCGACAATCCCCTCCGACAATAATTCCATAAAGCGCTGATGATGCGGAAGAAATTTTGTCCATAAAGCTTCCATTAAAAATATATTCTTTTCTTTCGCTCTGCTGATCATTTTTTTTGCCTGGCCGGCATTAACGGCAAATGCTTTTTCGCATAATATTGCTTTTGAATTATCCAAACACAACATCACATTATTATAATGGTGGCTGTGTGGTGTGGCAATGTATATCACATCAACGTCTGGATCCGCTGCCAGTTCTTCATAACTGCCATAAGCCTTTGCAGCGGCAAAATCACCTGCAAACAATTTCGCTTTTTCAATATCCCTGCTGCCTACGGCGAGTAATTCTGCATTGTCAACAAGTTTAAGATCGGCAGCAAATTTTCTCGCAATATTTCCTAAACCGAGTATTCCCCATCTTATTTTCCCGTTCATATAATAATTATATATAACAAATATAGACTTTGTTTCTTTTGCTGTAACCTTTTATAACAGCACAGCGCCGCAGGGTGTATAAGAACATGTCATGAGAAAAATTTCC
>CAYLVR010000148.1:0-9248 GCA_964387165.1 uncultured Chitinophagaceae bacterium
GTCAATATTATTATATATACCGAAAGAATTCCGGTATATATAACCTATTTATTTTTCTAATAAATTAATAATAACAGTTGACAGGCGGTCGATTGTTTGTAGCCGGCATTTTTTCTATAGATGTTCCTGCAGCGTATTGGCACGCGATTATATGTAATAATATTAAACAATTATATGCCTGGGAGAAGCCAGTCTTTTTTTTACAGGAATGGATTGAGCATAGTTTTATTGGTGATGATGTTTGTTTTCTGGACCGCACAGTTTATTGCAGGCTGGAAAGATCATAACCACGAACTAATGGAGCATCAGCAATCCAAACTCACAGCAGTGGAATATTTGCGAAGCGGGCATTTTATTTCAGCTACGTTTGAAAACTGGGAGAGTGAATTTCTGCAAATGGCTATTTATGTGTTACTGACCGTATGGCTCCGTCAGAAAGGATCTGCAGAATCAAAGAAATTAGAGGCAGAAGGTGAAGAAGAAGTTGACAAAACACCCCAGGTAACCCCCGATGCTCCATGGCCGGTTCGCAAAGGGGGCATCTGGCTAAAGCTGTATAATAATTCACTTGTTATTGCTTTTACGCTCCTGTTTCTGTTGTCCTTTTTTCTTCATTTTAAAGGTTCTCTAATGGACTATAATGAAGAACAATTGATTAAACACCAGGCTGTACTAACTGCTAAAGAGTATTTGGGAGAGGCGCATTTTTGGTTCGAATCTTTTCAAAACTGGCAAAGCGAATTCCTGGCTGTTGCTTCTATTGTGTTATTATCAATTTGGTTGAGACAAAAAGGCTCACCCGAATCAAAGCCGGTAGAGGCACCATATTCACAAACCGGAGATTAATTAAAATTGATGCTGCCTCGCTAATTTATTTATTCAACGGGGAATACAATAATTATTAGTATGATTGTAGAAATCCTTTTATTATGGAAGCACTGCACCCTAACTACGGACTGGCAAAAAGTAAAGAAGAGATAACAGACCCTGACGATGCCGGTAATCCGCTGCCACGTGCGGTGTTCAGACCTAACTCTTACAAGCTACTTGATGGCGAATGGAAGTTTTCAATAGATAATGATGACAAAGGATTGCTCGAATCATGGCAACTTGGGCATCGTTATGCCCATATTGCTTTATGGCCCGGCTCTATAGAGCAGCATATGCAGCAAACCAAAGAGGGCGATAACCAGCCATGGCGCGATAAAGTTGTTGCCTGGTACGAACGTGATTTTGCTTTACCTGAATATCTCGACCAGGCTGACCGAATGATGTGGCAAATAACTTTCGGCGCATGTGGTTTTGAAACACAGGTATGGTTAAATGGTATTCTTATAAAGACAATTGAAGGAGAAGAAAAACATGTCGGAGAATATACTTCATTTTCCTATGAATTGCACCACGATATACTAAGACCAGTCAACAGGATAACTGTTCGTATTGCCGATACAATGGACGCGGATATTCCGAGGGGAAAACAGGAGTCTTTTGTGTATAAAAGAGGTGGAATATGGTACCAGACTTACACAGGAGCAGTCAGAAGCATCTGGCTCGAACAGGTTGAGCGAAACAGGTTAAGATCGAGGGTGGGGGTAATAAGTACCATAGAAGATAATCTTGTTCGTTTCAATTTAACTACAAGGATCCACGATCCCGGCAATTATATTATCCGCTTAAAAGTATTTGAAAGAAAAAACCAGGATAAAGAGGGGTTGGTTACTGCGGATTTCCCGTTGAGCCTGGAAGCCGGACAAAAACAACAACGTGTGGTAATGGAAGTTCCAGGCGCTATATTATGGTCGCCTGAAACGCCGCAATTATATGTACTTGTTGCGCAGTTAATTGATGAACAAAAAAATATTTCTGAAATAGAAACAAGATTTGGTTTAAGAAAAATAGAATCACGCGGATCAAAGGTGTATTTAAATAATCAGCCGATCTATTTAGATGGGATATTATACCAACCTGGCAACGCTACTTATGAGGAAATAAGCGGACATATGCATGCCATGAAAAAACTGGGATGCAACCTTGTTCGTATTCATATTGCGGGTGTTGATCCAAGAATTTACAATCTTGCCGATAAAATCGGTATCTTGCTGTGGGTAGAGGTTCCAAGTCCTCATCATTCAAGCCATACCAGCCGGATAAATCACAGGGAAGAATTACTGCGAATGCTCGCTTTGATCGAAACACATCCATCAGTAATTATCTGGAGTTTGTACAATGAAGACTGGGGCGCACAGGATATCGCCACAAATAAAGAAACACGTCAGTATATTATTGATATGTATCACTTTATGCATATTGAACATCCACAGTTTTTGGTGGTTGACAATGACGGGTGGCAGCATATTTCGCTAGAAGGAAGGTTAAAATCGGATCTTCTGACAGCTCATTTATATACGCCCGACCTTTCGCACTGGAAACAATTGCTGCTGCAATTAACAGAGGGTCAGTTAAATGGCGTTGCTGCCTTTCCTTTAGTAGTAGGCGATCCGTTTTTTTACAGAAGGCAGGTGCCGCTGCTTGTGAGCGAATGGGGAGGATTTGGCTTTGCTAACTATGGAGGACCGCAGGATGCGGATGAACAGGCAAGGCAGATCAGATTATTTAAGGAGGAATTAAGAAAATATCCAATTGCGGGTGATGTGTACACCCAGGCAACAAATATAGAAGATGAAAGAAATGGTCTTATAGACGACACCACAGGCGCATTAAGAGTTCCGGAAGGATTACTTAAATCTGTTCCGTCCAATTAGTGATTTTACTCTTTTCTTAAACATACTTCTATAGATTGGATTTATTTCCGGCGGTCTGATAATTGCCTGTTATAAGGATTATATTTTTTCACCCAAGAACAAGAAGGAGTTTTCATGGACATTATTTGCTTTTCCCATTTAAGATGGAATTTCGTTTACCAGCGCCCGCAACATTTGCTTACCAGGTTTGCTGAACATTTTCGGGTATATTATATCGAGGAGCCATTATTTAATGCGGCTGCCGACAGTTATACCGATGTGATCCAGGATAGTGTACATATTATAACGATGCACTTAAAAGGAAGCCCAAATGATTATCATATTGATGAAAGACAAAAGCGTATAATCAACAATATTTTCATTTCAAATAAGGTGAATGATTATATTCTCTGGTATTATACACCAATGGCGCTTCGAATTACGTCTGGACTTAAACCTGTAGCTACAGTATTTGATTGTATGGACGAATTATCGGCATTTAAATATGCGCCACCGGCATTAAAACAACTGGAAAGGGAACTGCTTGCAAAAGCGGATATTGTTTTCACTGGTGGCCATAGTTTATTCGCTGCTAAAAAACACCAGCATCCTAATATTTATTCGTTTCCTTCGAGCATTGACAAAAAGCATTTTTCGAAAGCAAGAAGAATAAAAAAAGATCCCGCTGACCAGGCAAATATTGGTCACCCCAGATTTGGTTTTTATGGTGTAATAGATGAAAGATTTGATATTGAATTAATAAAAGGCGTTGCCGACAAACGTCCCGAGTGGAATATTGTACTGGTAGGACCAACAGTTAAAATAGATCCTGCAACTTTGCCGCGTAATGCCAATATTCATTATTTAGGAGGAAAATCTTATAATGAATTACCATCTTATTTAGCAGGATGGGATATTGCGATGATATCATTTGCATTAAATGAATCAACAAAATTTATCAGCCCTACTAAAACACCGGAATATCTTGCCGGTGGCAAACCTGTAATATCTACTTCTATTAAGGATGTAGTAGAAACTTACGGGAATAATGGACTTGTACATATTGCTAATACCCCAGATGAATTTATTGCTGTTGCAGAAAAAGAACTAAAGCAAAAGGATAAAAGAAAATGGCGCAAAAAAGTTGATCGCTTTATAGCCGACGATTCATGGGATAATACTGTTTCCAGGATGAGCCAGTTGCTATATAAATCTATAGCTAATAGGGAAATACTGATGAAACAAAAAACCTCTTCCACTATTGCGCCGCAATTCGCTTTAGGAAAGCAACTACCTGCGGCATCATAAAAAATTGTGATGATCATTGAAAATAAAGTACGTGAAAATCCATTCCGTTCTTTTTGGATGGGTGGTTACGAATGTGCCGATCATTTAAATTGTTTCGGCAACAGGGTTGATTTTATTAATATAACGGGTCACCTTGATAATATTAATGACGACTACCGGTCTTTATCCTTATTTAATATTAAAACGGTTCGCGAAGGAATAAGATGGAGCCAGGTAGAAAAACAGCCATACATATATGACTGGAGCGCTGTTAAAACAATGATGCTTGCTGCTAAAGAAAATGGCATTCAGCAAATTTGGGATATCTGTCATTTTGGGTTTCCTGATGATCTTACCCCTCTGCATCCAATGTTTGCGAGAAGGTTCACTGCTATATGTGTAGCATTTATTAAATTTTACAGATCGATTGATACAGGTACTGAAATAATTATTACGCCAATCAATGAAGTGAGTTTTTTATCGTGGTTAGGAGGAGATGTTCGTGGTACCGTTCCTTATTGTGTTAAAAATGGCTGGGAGGTGAAATATGCTTTGATGCGTGCGTATATTGAAGCCGTTGCTGCGATAAAATCAATGGATGAGAAAATAATTATTATGCCCACAGAACCGCTGGTAAATATGGTTCCTCCATTAGGTGCAACGGCAGATGAAATAATTCACGCAGCAACTGCACATGAGGCACAATTCGAGGTGCTGGATATATTAAGCGGAAAAATGTGTCCCGAATTAGGCGGTAAACCGCAATATATTGATATCCTTGGCGCTAATTATTATTATAATAATCAGTGGGTGACTACTACTTATGAATTTCTTCCCTGGGCAAATGAAAATAATGATCCCAGATGGGCGCCGCTCAATGAATTACTGGAAAATATTTACAGAAGATATAACAGGCCGGTTATTCTTTCTGAGACGAGCCATCCTGGAGAGGATCGTCCTGCCTGGATGAATTTTGTTGCCGATGAGTGTAATAAATTAATTGACGCCGGAATACCACTATGGGGTATTTGCTGGTATCCTGTAATAGATCGCCCTGATTGGGATCATCTGGAACCCTGGCACAAAGCAGGAATATGGGAAGTTGAAAACGTAGATGGGCAACTTCATCGTATTCTCCATGAGCCTACTGCAAACGCTTTACTTAACATGTTGGCTTTACCGGGATACCTGTCATCTGTATTATACGGGAAATAGAAAAGAAACAAGCAACGCTGTTTTAGGTCATGGGCTTGTCAGGTTTCAGAATTCGACACATTTTTTACCAAATTCGAAAACGATGGAATCTAAAGGCTTTTACATTTGCGCCTCAAATACTTTGACAAATGATGAAACTTTTCTTTTCTGCTTTGGGAATAGCTTCTTTACTTTCTCTTTCTTCATGTAGCAAGAGTGATGGTAATCAGTCTCAACAATACACAGTTCCAACAACTTATATATTTGACAATGTTGAGTATAAGGAGGCTGCAGGTCGAATAAGCCAATGGGTAGGTTATACTGGTATGCTTGGTAAAGGAAGCAGCCGCCAGCTCAGCCAGGACACCATTAATTATCTCTGGAACAACACAAACAATGCTTATACAGCAGAAACAGCCTCGAATATACCGTATGAGTTTGCTGCCCTGAATGCAATAGGGTTTAACCTTGCCAGCAAAACGGCTGATGCGGCTACTTTTAAAATGTATGCCGATTCAATGGTAAAGGTAAGTGAGTCTTATAATGCTACTGCTTCGCAAGGGGTGCCGGGCAAAGTAGATTCCCGCATAGTAAATTACCAGGGTAAAGAGTTCAATCAGTTGGTAGCCAAAGGATTAATGGGATCCCTATCACTATATAATATTATTGCTCTGCTTGACAAGGTACCCAGCGATGATAATAATACCTTAGTTGCGGGCCAGGGAACGGCTATGCAGCACAGCTGGGATCTGGCTTTCGGTTACGTTGGTATTCCTAAAGACTACGATAGCGGATTTAACTATACAACCGCTCCTGTAAAAGCGGACAGACCCTTAGGATTGGGCGGATATTTTGCGGAAAGAGGTAAGTTTATCCAATCCGGAGGTATCGTATTTGAAGCTTTCAGAAGAGGACGTGCTGCTATAGGCGCGAGAGATTATGTTGCCCGTGATGCTGCCAGCGCTACTATCAAAGAATATCTTGAAAAAACATTAGCCGCCGCAGCTTATCATTATATCAATATTTCTGGCACAAGAACCACTCTTTCGTCAAAATTTCATGACTATTCTGAGGCTTACGGGTTCATATTAGCTTTGAAATACCGCGCATCTAACAGTAAACTGACATCGGTTAATTATGATAAATTGGTTAATTCGCTAAATGGTGATTTCTGGGATTTAGCCAATGATGCAGAAAATACAAAGATGGTGGAGGCCAGGGATATATTAACTGCCGCTTATGGCCAGCTACAATAGGATTTCGGGTCGTCATCGCCGTAGTTTTTTAAAGTTTCCGGTAAAAGTTGCCGGAAGCTTTCCTTTTTCACCCCTTACCTGTGTCGGATTATAATCAGATTAACAATATGAAAATAATTTCAAGCATTAGTGTAGTAATAGCGACATTCCTGTTGTTGTTTTCCTGCAATAAGAATTCCGCCCCTGAGAAAGACGACCCAGACACTTTTGATAAGACTGCCATGCTTACTTCGTATGCAGATAATCTTATAATTCCAGCTTACCAGGCCATGCAGGAAAAAATAAATGCCTTGCAGGCCGCAGCCGATGCTTTTGCGGAAACCCCTTCGGTATCTACGCAAAATGCAGCAAGAGCTGCTTATAAAGAAGCCCATCTTCAATATACAAGAACCGAAATATTTAATTTCGGTCCGGCAGGAACTGTATTCCTTGATATATACACTAATTTTTCCGGTGGATTGGATTATAGCTTCAGCCAGGCCGGTGAGATGACTGGTTTCTCAGTTGACAGTGTATTAATCGAAAATAATATTTCAACTGGCAATTACAATCTTACTACTTATTCAAGAAACAATTTTTACGCACAGGGATTTCCTGCATTGAATTATTTGATTTTCGGGCCCAATGCTATTTTAAAATTTGAATCAAATAATGCGAACAGGGTTAAATATGTTAAAGATGTAACTGCGAGATTAAAGTTCTTGACTGATAAAGTAGCAGGAGATTGGACAACCTACCGCAGTTCTTTTACCGCTAATACAAAAACAGATGTAGGAAGCCCGATTGGTAATTTGATTAACCAGTTTGCTTACCAGATGGATATGATGAAGGGGCCACGTATTGGCTGGCCATTTGGGAAACAATCAAATGGAATTGTATTCGCTACTAAAAGTGAAGCTTATTTCGCAGGAATATCACGCGAACTGGCCAGTGAAAATATGAGGAGCCTGAAAAAAACATTCACTAATAACGGAAACGGTAAAGGCATTTCTGATTATTTAGTTGCCTTAAAACAAGAGGCACTCAAAAATGATGTAGTGGCGCAACTTGACCTGGTAATTACCAAAATAGATGCCATCCCTGATCCTTTATCGGATTCTTTTACTACACAACCAACGCTTGTAGAAGATGCATATAAGGAAATTCAGAAGCTGCTAACATTGTTAAAAACTGATGTTGCTTCTGCTACTGGTGTGCAGATCACTTTTATGGATAATGACGGAGACTAAGTCTATATTTAATCTCTTTAAACCAGTTTCCATTACCCCGCTGGTTACATTCAGGATTATTTTTGGATTACTGATGTTTCTAAGCCTGCTGCGTTTTTGCTGGCGTGGCTGGATAGATGCAGTATATATCCAACCTAAGTTTCATTTTACTTACCAGGGATTTGGATGGGTACAGCCATTAGGAGAAGGAGGTATGTACCTGCTTTTTATAATAATAATCCTGGCAGCATTATTTATTGCCATCGGTTTGTTTTATCGAATGGCGACCATTGTTTTTTTTATTGGGTTTACTTATGTTGAACTGATTGATATCACTACTTACCTGAATCATTATTATTTTATCAGCCTTGTGGCCTTTATTATGATATGGTTACCCGCGAACCGTCATTATTCGGTTGATGTACTTAGAAAACCTTCGCTGCAAAGTTCAACGGTTCCTTCATGGACCATTGATATTATAAAATTCCAACTTGCTATTGTATATGCTTTTGCAGGACTTGCAAAATTAAATTACGACTGGTTAATTAATGCACAGCCTATGCGTATCTGGCTGCCTGCAAAAACTCATTTGCCAATCGTTGGACCTTATCTATATGAAACATGGATAGCGTATCTTTTTTCCTGGTTTGGTGCGGCCTACGACCTGTTTATTGTGTTTTTCTTATTAAACAGAAGAACGAGACCATTTGCTTATATAGTGGTTATTGTTTTTCATATGGCCACTGCGATATTTTTCCCAGGCATAGGAATGTTTCCTTATGTAATGATAGTGAGTACACTGATCTTCTTCTCTACAGAGTTTCATAATAAAATATTATCACTGCTGCCATATTATTCAAAACCTGTTAACGCGGGATATCTGTATGGGTTTAAATATAAACGCATACTGCCGTCGGTAATTGTCGTATACGTGATCATCCAGTTAATGATGCCTTTGCGATTTCTTCTATACCCCGGACATTTATTCTGGCATGAAGAAGGATATCGTTTTTCGTGGCGTGTAATGCTGATGGAAAAAGCAGGAGCTGCTTATTTCACCATAAAAGAAAAAGACACTAACCGCAGGTACGAAATAAATAATGCAGAATTTCTTACACCGCTGCAGGAAAAAATGATGAGCACCCAGCCGGACATGATCATTAAGTTCGCTCATTTCCTGGCTGATGAATTTAAAAAAAGAGGTGTTAATGATCCAGGAGTATTTGGAGAAATATATGTTACACTCAATGGAAAACGCTCGACTTTATTTATCGATTCGACTGTGGACCTCGCTAAAGAAAGGAATAGCTGGAAACATTATAACTGGGTGCTGCCCTATAAAAGATGACGATGAACACTAGATATATAATTTGTTGTTTGTATGTAATGGTCAGTGCTGGCTATTTATCTGCCCAGGAAAAAAAATTTGATACATTATCTGAAGTACAGGTACTATCTCCCAGAGGAAATACCGTTTCAGGAAAATTAAAGGACGTTGAAGGAACATCAATATATGCAGGTAAAAAGACCGAGCTTATTCAGTTAAAAAATATCAATGCGAA
>CAYLVR010000149.1:0-9148 GCA_964387165.1 uncultured Chitinophagaceae bacterium
TGAATGATATTCAAACCCAGGGCCGTTACAAAGGTTATTACGGGTATGGGGGCGGCACTTATTATGGGTATGGGTATGGGTATGGGTACGGTGGAGATTATTTTCAGGGAGAAGCAAAAAAGAGTGGAGATTATTTTCTTAATTTTTTTCCGGCACGAAAACGAAATTGAAATAAATGATTTTAAAAGGCAAAAAGGTTTTAATAACAGGTGCGGATGGCTTTATAGGTAGTCATCTTGCAGAAAAATTATTATTGGAAGACTGCAATATAAGAGCGTTTGTTTATTATAATTCTTTTAATACATGGGGCTGGTTAGATAGCCTTTCTCCTAAACAACTTGGTCAGATTGAGATTTTTACCGGAGATATACGTGACCCTAATGGAATACGCACAGCTATGAAAAATATAGATGTGGTTTTTCACCTGGCGGCACTTATCGCTATTCCTTTTAGCTATCATTCGCCAGATAACTATATAGATACTAATATTAAGGGAACGCTTAATATTCTCCAGGCAGCCAGGGATGCCAATGTAGAAAAAATATTGGTTACATCTACTTCAGAAGTATATGGAACAGCGCTATACGTACCTATTGATGAGAAACATCCCAGGCAAGGTCAATCACCATATTCTGCAACCAAAATTGGGGCCGATGCTATAGCAGAATCTTTCTTCAAAAGTTTTAATCTCCCCGTTACCATAGTCCGTCCGTTCAATACTTATGGCCCTCGTCAATCTGCCCGGGCAGTTATTCCGACTATAATTACCCAATTGCTGGCAGGTAAAAATCAAATTAAACTGGGAGCACTTGAGCCCACAAGGGATCTGCTGTTTGTTGAAGATACAGTTAACGGATTTTTGGCTATTGCCAAATCAGATAATGTAACAGGGGAGGAAATAAATATTGCCACACAGTATGAAATAAGCATACAGGACTTGGCTCAGACACTTATTAGTAAAATTAATTCCTCCGCCATTATTATCACCGATAAAGAAAGACTGCGTCCTGATAAAAGTGAAGTGGAGCGACTATTAGGGAGTAATGAAAAAATAATGAGGCTTACCAACTGGCAACCAGCCTATTCCTTGGAGGAGGGGCTATCGAAAACTATTGAATGGTTTTCTGATCCGCGAAATCTTTCACGCTATAAAGCAAGCATTTATAATATATAATTTTAGACTTTGTGCGAGAAGTCTTATTCCTGATGAAAGCTAAGAATATTATACTAATAGGTGGCGGCGGGCATTGCAAATCTTGTATAGAAGTAATTGAAGCAGGTAGTGTTTACACTATATCGGGAGTCATTGATAAACATCAGTTTGAAATCGTTGGGTATAATTTTCTCGGAAATGATTTAGTTATACCATCATTTGCAGATAGCAAGGAGAATTTTTTTTTGATAACTGTTGGTCAAACAAAATCTGCAACATTAAGAAAAAAGCTCTTTGATCTGGTTTATAATTCCGGTGGACAGTGTGCAACAGTTATTAGCCCTTTTTCGATCGTATCGCGCAGGTCCTCTCTAAAAGAGGGAACTATTGTTTTTCACAATGCAATAGTTAATGCTGATACAAGTATTGGGAAAAATGTCATTCTCAATAATAAATCCTTAATAGAACACGATTGCATTATAGGAGATCATTGCCATATATCTACAGGTGCTATTTTAAATGGCAATTGTACAATGGGAAATGAAGTGTTTGTGGGAAGCAACAGTGTAATTGTTCAGGGCATTAATATAACATCCAAAGTGGTGATTGGGGCAGGGAGCGTTGTAATTAAAAGTATTGAAGAACCAGGCGTATATGCCGGTAATCCAGCACATAAAATCTCTGATAACTTTGGCTAACACAGTGATCATAGCAGAAGCCGGAGTTAATCATAATGGCGATCTAATTCTGGCAAAAAAGCTGGTGGATGCCGCGGCAGAAGCGGGCGCAGATTACGTGAAATTCCAAACCTTTAAGGCGGAAAAACTGGTTGCAAAAAATGCTCCTAAAGCGGCATATCAAAAAGTCAATATAAAAGATGGAGACGATACACAGTTTGCCATGCTTAAGAAACTGGAACTTAAAGAGGAATGGCACCAGGAATTAATAGATTACTGTGCTGGTAAAAACATCAAGTTTCTATCTACAGGATTTGATAATGACAGCTTGGAGTTTTTACATTCATTAGGAATACAACTGGCAAAAGTTCCTTCAGGAGAAATTACTAACCTACCCTACCTCAAAAAAGTAGCTGTATTGTTTCCGGAGATCATCATGTCTACAGGAATGGCAGACATAGAAGAAATAAGAGAAGCATTAAATGTTCTGCTGCAAAATGGAGCCCAAAGAGAAAAGATTACAATATTGCATTGTAATACAGAGTACCCCACTCCCATGAAGGATGTAAATTTGAAAGCAATGTTGCATATTCAAAAGGAGTTTAATATAGCTGTAGGTTATTCGGATCATACTATTGGAATAGAGGTGCCCGTTGCCGCAGTGGCCTTAGGAGCCTGCGTAATAGAAAAACATTTTACGATTAGCAGAAATATGGAAGGTCCGGATCATAAAGCCTCTTTAGAACCCGCTGAACTGAAAAGTATGATCTTGGCAATAAAAAATATTGAAATAGCACTAGGTGATGGTATTAAAAAGCCCAGCCTTTCTGAACAAAAAAACAAGGCGGTAGCCCGGAAAAGCATTGTTGCAGCTAAAAGCCTTTCTGTGGGGCATATTATACAACAAGATGACCTGGCTATAAAACGGCCTGGAAATGGCATTCCCCCAATGTTAATGGATACTGTAATTGGAAAACAATTAAAAAAGGCAATTAAAGAAGATGAATTGCTGACCTACGAATACTTTGTATAAATGAGAATTGCAGTTTTAACAAGTTCAAGAGCCGACTACGGAATATATCTTCCATTATTGAAAGTATTGCAGGAAGACCCTTTTTTCGATTTGCGCTTGTTAGTGTTCGGAACACATGTTTCGTCCTTCCATGGTCATACCATTGATGCGATTATTAAGGATGGCTTTACCATTGATCATATAATAGAACACATGATCGCCGCTGATACAGAAGCAGCCATTGCTACCAGTATGGCTGTTGCTTTTTCAAAGTTTTCCATGATATGGGAACAGGAACAACAACATTACGATCTTGTTTTTTGTTTGGGCGACCGTTACGAAATGTTTGCTGCTGTAAGCGCTGCTACGCCTTTCAGAATAAAGTTTGCTCATATACACGGCGGAGAAACAACATTGGGAGCTATTGATAATGAATTCCGCCACTGCATCACCGTTCTGTCTTCCCTTCATTTTGTTGCAACTGAAACGTACGCAGATCGTGTTGCTGCCATTAAAGGAAATGCTGACAATATATGTGTAACCGGCTCTTTAAGTTTGGAAAACTTAAAAAACGTTCAACTGCTCCCCCTCCATGAACTTAATGCTCGGGTTGGTGTTGACCTTTCAGAACCATCTCTGCTTGTTACCTATCACCCCAAAACAGCAGGGAGCAACGAAAATCTTTTTTTTGCTGAGCAGTTGGTCAAAGCACTGTATACATTTAAAGGATATCAAGTAATTATTACAATGCCCAATGCCGATACCATGGGCAATACGATGCGAAAAGTATATGAAACTTTTGCAAATGAAACGTCCAATGTAGTACTCGTGAAAAATCTTGGTACACAGGGATATTTTAGTTGCATGAAGCATTGCAAACTTATTGTTGGTAATTCTTCCAGTGGCATTATAGAAGCAGCTTCCTTTAATAAGTACGTTATAAATATTGGAGACAGGCAAAAAGGAAGAGCCGTTTCTGACAATATTATTAATTGCCGGCCAGATGCCCGTAGTATTACAGAAGCATGTGAAACAGCCTTGAATAAAGGAGAGTATCGGGGAAAGAATATTTATTATAAAAAGAACGCTGTTCAAAAGATAATATCACTATTAAAAAAATGTTGAGCATAGGCAAATATATTATATCGCTGAATACTACAGCCAGAGAAGCCATGAAGCGGTTGGAAATGCTTTCGGATGCAGAGTCGAGAACTTTATTTGTAGTTGACAAAGCTAAGCTTGTTGGCACACTAACGGATGGTGATATAAGAAGGGGGCTTTTAGGAGAGAAAGAAATAAGTGAAAGTGTAGAAGGGTATATGAATAAGCACTTTAAAAGCGTTAGCAGGAGTAACATTACCCCGGAAATACTTTCAAAATATAAGGAACAGGAAATTTGGTTTTTACCCGTAGTTAACAATAATAATGAAATTGAAAACTTCATTAACCTCCGGCATATTCGTACTGTAATTCCTGCTTCGGCTTTAATTATGGCAGGAGGGAGAGGTGAGCGGCTAAGACCTTTGACTGATACATTGCCCAAACCCATGCTTAAAATAGGAGACAAGCCCATTATTGAGATTAATATTGATCGCCTGATCCGGTTTGGCATAAAAAATTTTTATATCGGAGTTAAATATCTCAGCGAAAAGATCATTGACTATCTGGGAGACGGAAGCTCAAAAAATGTTTCAATTGAATATTTACATGAAACCGAGCCGCTGGGTACACTGGGAGCATGTTCATTAATTAATAACCTGGAACACGAACACCTGATAGTAATGAATGCCGACATTCTCACTAATATTGATTTTGAAGACTTTTTTAATTACTATCAATCGAAAGAAGCATTAATGTGTACCGCCAGCATACCCTATAATATAACCTTACCTTATGGCATAATGGAACTGAATGATGATAACCGGATTACAGGACTGGCAGAAAAACCTACTTATACCTACTACGCCAATGCAGGGATTTATTTTTTGCATAAAAAGCTGATCAGCAGAATACCAAAACAGGTTTCCTATAACGCCACCGACCTGATGCAGCAATTGATTGATGACTGCGATAAACTTGTTCACTATCCTATTCTGCAATACTGGCTGGATATTGGCAAATACGATGATTATATACGCGCTCAAAAAGATTTTAAACATATTATCTTATAATATTGTTTCAGGATACTTTAGTAATAATACCGGCAAGGGAAGGTTCAACGTCCATTCCTCAAAAAAATATAAAACCGCTTTGTAAGAAGCCGTTAATATATTATACTATCGAAATGGCAAGACATTTTTTTGCCGATGAAAACATCTGTGTTAGTACTGATGGAATAGCAATTAAAGAAGTGACAGAAAAAGCCGGGTTAAATGTACCGTTTTTGCGACCGGCTAATTTAGCAACAGATACGGCAGGAACTTATGAAGTCTTATTGCATGCTTTGAAGTTCTACGAAAAAAATGGAAGAAGTTATTCAAAACTGCTTCTTCTTCAGCCGACATCCCCTTTCAGGAGCAAGCTGCATTTTTATGACATGTTTAAAAAATTTGATGAAAGTGCCGATATGATTGTATCCGTAGGCCTTTCACACCATAACCCATATTTCTCCTTGTTTGAAGAAAATGAAAATGGATATCTGGTAAAAAGCAAAAATGGAAATTCTATCAGACGACAAGATTGCCCACCGGCATATTATTATAATGGATCAATGTACCTGATTAATGTACAATCATTAAAGCAGCATTCGCTTCATCAGTTCACGAAAATCGAAAAATATATAATGGAGGAAAAATATTGCCTGGATATTGATACTCCTGTTGATTGGATTATTGGTGAGGCATTACTAAATAAAAAAGTATTTGATGATTTCTGTTGAACCACCGATACTCCATTTGACACATTTTATTATGCAACCATCTTATCAATTAAAGCTGCTGTTTTGGAAATCTCATATGTAAAGGAAAAAATATTTGGTTTTGATAACATCCCGGACATTTTGGATTATCGAATCAAGGGCAAATTAAGTTGCTGGCTTCTAATTCGTTATGAAATATATAAAAAAATATTCCTGGATGAATTAATCTTTAACCACGCGTATGCAGAAAAGAAAAGCCCCGTAAGAAGAAAATTTCTTTCGGGATTTATGGAGGTTGCTTTCATTATCCGTTTAATGAAACGTACATCAGGACGAGCAAATCAGAAGTATGACATAGTAAATTTTTGCAGCAGTACAACCACTTTTGAAACGAATGGAAAATTCACAAGTCGGATAACCGGCTTTCTGGATGAAATGAGTGATCTTAAAACATTGCATGTTTTTACGGTTAATAAAAACACAGCAAAGAGAAAGTACAGGGGCAATTATATATTTTTCAATAAGCTGTTTTGGCCGATGACACTACTTACGAAGTTTCGTGGTAGCGCTTCCTCTCCAAAAGAAGAATTATATATTCGTCAATTCCTCAGGGTTGTGAAAGGTCATTTTCAAACTATTGATAACCAAATTATCAATGACTTTTATAAGGGCTTATTATATAATAGTAACCAATTCAACTATTATAACAGGAAAATAGAAAGGCTATTAAGAAAAACCAATCCATCTTTGATAATAGTGCAAGATGGTAATTATGGCTATTTTGAGCAAGCCATGATTATCCAATCCGCTAAGAAGCTGGGTATTAAAACAGTAGAAATTGAGCATGGTATATTAGGCATGGCTTATAGATATGGAAGTGCTCTCCAAAATAGCAATTGCCTTCTCCGGCAGAAAACCGATTACTTTTTAACATTTGGGCAATATTTTACTGATTATGTAGAAATGCAAATAGGCAAGCGAAACCTTGGCTTTTATTATCTGGAACTCCAGAAAGCTAAGGCGAAAAGAATTTATCCATGTAAACAGCTTTTATTTATTACGCAGGGAAATATTACTAACCCCATAATTAATATCCTTGTCGAGCTGAAAAAGGATTTTTACCAGGAACTTGAAATCGTAATAAAATTGCATCCCTCCGAAATAGATACTTCCCGATATACCGAACTGATGCAGCTTCCAGGAGCAAAATTATTACACCATTTTGACATTTTTGAGTTGATCGCCGCTTCAGAGTATATAGTAGGCATGTATTCTACTGTTCTGTTTGAAAGTGTAGCAATTGGTAAACGACCGGCTATTTATAAATCTGATTTGACGGACGAATTTGTACCTGAAGATATTGGGCCACGCTTTAGCAATGCTCGTGAACTAATGAAAATTATCACGGATCAAAATGAAAATTTTAAACCAAATTATAGAGACTTTTGGTCAAACGGGGTGAAAGAAAATTTTAGAGACTTTTATTGTGAAATAGTAGATAATTGCGAAGAATCAACTCACAGCAAAAAGATTTCGGATCATGTTTCGCATAAAGGCGCATAATAAAGGAATTTTAAAAGTTGAATGGACCAATGAGAAAAGGATCAATCAAAATGGGGTCGTTGCTATTAAAGATAAGGGCTGAGGAAGCTTTAAAAGCAAAGGAACGCATTTGCTCATGGAACAAGTTGAAGTAAAGAAACTAAGGAAGTGAGACATAGCAAAGGGGATAAAAAATTCCTTATGCCATCAATAATATAGGTGGCGGCAGAATGTGAAGAAACCATGTTACAACCATTGAAAAGCTATGCGAAAAAGCTTCCGGTTGGAGAACCTAATCGTATAATAACTAAAAATGAAGCGTGTTCCTTAAAAAGTTAATTTCCCATTCCTTAATATATGCTTTAGCTCCTCAGTTACCACGTATTGCTGGATTGTTTGTGCTACCGGTTATCACCAAATATTTAACAGCGCAGGACTATGGTATTTATGGGATCATTACTTCTTATGTTGGTATTATTAGCGCAATAAGTGACCTTGGACTAGTCATAATACTTGTAAATTCCTTTTTCCAATATCCCAATAAATGGCCGATCATTTGGAAACAAGTTCATTTTTACTTGATGTGCTGGTCAGCGCTATATAGCGTTTTATTGGCGGTTCTTCTATATTTTATCATTCCTTCAGCGCTAAGCACAAATACATGGGAAATAATTCTTTTGATTTGTATTCCCCAGGCACTATTTTCCCCGGTTCAGATTATTGCCTCCCGTTATTATCAGTTTTCTAGAAAACCCTTATATATTGGCGTTACTTCGGCTATTGTTGGATTAGTTGCTATTCTTTTAAACTTATATACCATTGCGTATTTACGTATGGGCTTTATGGGCTGGTTTTGGTCTACGGCTATTGCATCTTTACTGCAATTTCTTTTTTTTTCGTATCCCGTATATTTTAAATATAAATTATCACCACTTTTTTTGTTCCGAAAAAAATTTCTGATCAAACAGCTAAAGGTTTCCTTACCTGTAGTACCCCATAAGTATTCATCATATTTGCTTAATTCTTCCGACAGGATAGTGATGGATCGTTTACATGTGAACATCTCAAATATCGGCATGTATAATATGGCCTATATATTTGGTAACTATTTTGAATTTGGAGGAACAGCAGTAGGAATGGCAGTAAGTCCAGTCTATACCGGAATGATAGCAAAAAAGAATAAAAAATCAGAATTAAATCTTTTGACACTTACAAAATGGTTGCAAATTGCATTTATTATAACGGGATTTTTGATAGCATTATGGAGTAAGGAATTAATGAGTTTGCTCATTAGCAATGAGGAACTAAAGTTAGCTTATCCCTTTGCAATAATAATTGTAATGAGTTATGTTTATAGACCCTATTATTGGCTAACAGTGAACAAGCTTCAGTACTTTCAGAAAACCACTCAACTTTGGAAAATATCTTTTGTTGCGGGTATCCTTAATTTGGTCCTAAACTTTATTTTTATTCCTATATATGGTATACTGGCTGCCGCCATCACCACTTTTGCTGCTATGATGTATATGGGCTTTTCGGGTTACTTTTTAATATCCTTCAGAGAGCTTAATACTTTTAATATAGATTATAAACCTGTTCTTGTACTGACAAGTATTCTGCTACTTACTTTTGTCGTGTATGCTCTTAAAGACATAGCTTATATTGTTAAACTGTTTATTTCATTAATTTTTTTAGCAGGCTTTATCGCTTATTCATTTCGAATGCGCTACTTTTTTAAAGAAATAGAAATATAGGTATGTATTTATCAGGAAAAGGCAGAGCTTAAATAATGACAGCGATCAACTATAAAGTTTTTCTTTTTATATTCTTTTCTGGAGCTTGGACTTCTGGAAATGCACAAAATGTATCTGTTAAAACAAAAGGCAACACTATTGAAATAAAGAACG
>CAYLVR010000150.1:0-9124 GCA_964387165.1 uncultured Chitinophagaceae bacterium
ATAATTACTCGCCGATTACCCCTGTTACTATGATACGCGAAGGTTTATAAGACAAAAATAAATTTACTCTTTGCGTAAATTGTTTTCCCGGTTGGGGAAACGGTTGGTCTTTAATAAAAGCAATTTGCAGCTTGATATTCATTAATATGAACAGAGCTGCTTTTTTATTCTTTTTTATTTTAATTATAAATAAGGCCGTTTCAGGTCAGGTAAATGTGCCACAGGCCGATGATGATACGATATCGTCAAAGCTATTAAATGAAGTGGTGGTTACCGGTCAGTTTAATCAGCAATCCCTTCGAAATTCGGTATATAAGGTTCGGGTTATTAACCAGGAAAGGATCTCCATGCGCGCAGCAACCGATGTTTTAAGCGTGCTTAATACCGAACTCGGTATCCGCTTTGGCACCGATTACACACTCGGCGAAACAGATATACAATTAATGGGAATGAGCGGGCAAAATGTAAAAGTGCTGCTGGATGGTGTGCCACTGGTAGACAGAGGTGGTACCAGGCAGTCACTTGGGCAGATTGATATAAACAGTATCGAAAGAATTGAAATTGTGGAAGGACCAATGAGTGTTATATATGGTACCGATGCTCTTGCAGGTGTTATTAATCTTATTACTAAAAAAAACTACGCTAAAGGGAAAAATACAATTCAGGTAACGGCAAGGATACAGGAAGAAACAGCAGCAAATAATTACGATCCGTTCAGCGAAAATGGCGTGCATAATGAATCTGTCGGCCTGTCGTGGCAACACATGAACGGCTGGAACCTCGGAGCTAATTTTACAAGAAATGATTTTGGCGGATGGCAGGGCGAAGCAACGGGGCGGGAAATGGAATGGAAACCCAAAATACAATACCTGGTAAACGGTAATATAGGGTATAGAAAAAATGACCTGGATCTCAGCTACCGTCTCGATTATCTTGACGAAGAAATCATTACAAAAGGAAAAATACAATCAGATAATAAAGCGGCCGATATAAAGTATCTCACCTCCAGGGTCACGCACACGGCCCAGGCCGGCTGGAGAATAAATGAGAGATGGTCGCTGAATGCCGCTGCTTCTTACCAGGATTATGAACGCCGCAGCCGCAATACGATAGCAGATCTGACCCTGGGACAGGAATACCTGAATCCCTATGCTACCCAGGATATTTCCGCTTTTCGCATGCTTTTTTTCAGAAGTACGATACAATATGTTTTCTCTGATAAGCTGTCTTTTCAACCGGGTGTTGAAGTAAAATCTGATCAGTCGTCTGGTGAGCGGATACATGGTAAGCCTACCATTAACGATTATGCCTTGTTTTTATCGGCCGAAGTAAAACCCTGGAGCAAATTTAATATCAGGCCCGGACTTAGGCTCAGTAAAAACTCTGTTTATGATGCGCCTCCCGTTATTCCATCGCTTAATATGAAATATGAATTAGCGAGAGACTGGACGGTAAGAGCTTCATATGCCAAAGGGTTTCGCGCACCAGCGCTTCGTGAATTGTATTTTACCTTTCACGATGCCAGCCACGATATAGAAGGAAACCCCGATCTGAAGGCAGAGCATTCCAATAGCTTCAATGCTTCTTTAAGCTGGCTAAACCCCCGTAAGAAAACTGTGAGTTTCAGCTCCTCAATTTCAGGATTTTACAATGTTTTTGAAAACCTGATATCTTATGCTACCGACCCCGCAAACCCAACATGGACCACCCTCATTAATATCGATCATCATAAAACAACAGGGGTTTTATTGGAAAACAGTTTACTCTGGAAAAGATTACAGGTAACACTGGGAATATCCTATATCGGAAGATATAACAGGCTGAAAGGCGATACCGCAGCAGATAAGGAGAATAATCTCAAATCATTTTTATGGTCGCCGGAGATCAATAGCAATGTCCTGTATCGTTTTGCCAAAGCCGGCGTATCGCTGGGATTATTTTATAAATACACCGGCACAGTACCAGGATATCAATTAATATCTGAAAATGACCAGCAAATATTACAGAGAACGAAACTCGAAGGATTTCACATGACTGATTTTACAGCTACTAAAACACTTGGAAAATATCTCAACTTATCAGGAGGCGTTAAAAACATTTTTGATATAACCCGTTTGCAAAATACTTCCGTGAATACAGGTAGTGCCCATTCTTCGGGTGGACCAGTTCTGAAGAGCTATGGAAGATCCTATTTTCTTGGCATACTGGTAAACTGGCAAAACAACCGCGCTAAAAATTAAATCAATATAAAAACAACTAATGATGAAAAAACTGATCATCTCTTTTATGTTCGTAGCCGGTCTGGCAACAATCTTTAATTCCTGTAAAAAAGATGATCCTCCGCTGCCTCCGAATATTATTAATTTCCAGGCGGCTGAAGTAGGTCTTGACGCTTCAGAGAATGAAACAACAATAACGCTTAATATAAGCAGACCTGAAAATGTAGCAGGTTCCGTTACCCTCAGCTTTGAGGGGTCGGGAGTTATATACGGAGCAGATTTTACAACAACACCGGCAGCAGTAGGTTCTGAAATTACATTGCCTGTTCCTGCCGGATCGAATACAGCTTCTTTTAAAGTGACCAAGCAGCCGTCACTGCTTTTATCCGGTACCGAATCGATCAAATTTACTATGGCCAATACCGGCGAACTGGTAGCAGGTAATACTAAAGAAATAACTGTCAAATTTTCTACTATAGTGTCGGAAGGTTCTGCAGAATTTGAAATGCCGGGAAAAACCACGGCATCGAATTATGCCAACATGGTATTTGTTGATTTTAGTAATAATGCCACTATTCTGGCAGACAGAAAAAGCTGGAACCTGGGCTTTAAAAGCGGGGCTGCTTTCAGGGTTATACTGAACCATGCTTACCAATCGGTAGCCGGGGCTACTGATAAAACAGATATTACACAGGTTACCGAAGCAGACGCAGCTGGTATCGATCTGAACTTTACACCTGGTGGCGGTTTATTATCGAATGTTGACGACTGGACAGGAAACCTGGCAAATACGGCCATAGCTGAAATATCCGCAAATGACGATAATAATAAAGTGTACCTGGTGGCATCAGAATCGAATAAGGCTACAGTATCTGACTGGTTCAAGGTAAAAATTACGCGTAATGGCGATGGCTATAAACTACAGTATGCCCGCCTTAGCGAAACGACGATCAAAACACTGGAGATACCTAAAAAGGAAGACTACAATTTCACATTCGCTTCGCTCGAAAACGATGCTATAGTGGATGTTGAGCCCAAAGCATTGAATTGGGATATACAGTGGGGCTATAGCACCTATAACTCGGGCTTGAATACACCCTACTGGTTCCAGGATTTTATTACACTTAATCATGTAGGTGGGGCCGAGGCGACTGAAATTCTTGTTTATGAATCGGATGGTGTGACCGCTGCTGCTGAGGCAACCACAATATCGAAGTTTAATGCTTTTGCTGAAAGCGACCTGTCGGGTATAACGTTCCTGAACACACGCGATGCAATTGGCAGTAATTGGAGAACCACTACCGGCGCTGGAATCAAACGCGATCGGTTTTATTTAGTTAAGGATCCCACTGGAAATATATATAAACTCCGGTTCCTAAAGATGGGTGTTGGAGACACTGGCGAAAGAGGTAAACCGGAAATAGAGTTCAAACTGGTTAAAAAAGGGGAGTAAATATCAAAAGCTTAAAAGCCATCCGGCTATCATGGATGGCTTTTTCTTTTCTCGTAAATGGATTTACGCTTACCGTAAATGGTTTCAGGATAATTATGATTCCTTTGTCATGGAATTGTAATAAATAGGAGACTTCTAAAAATAAAAATAACAGGATGAAAAAAATAATCAGCGCCATCGCAATGCTTGTATTGGTAGCAGGTGTGCAGGCACAGAAGGTAAAGGATAAACAATATGTAGAAAAACTTTGTGGCTGCTTTGAAGTGGAATTTAAGTATGCCGAGACTTTTTCACCAGATGAAGAATACAAATACCATAATCGTGAAAGACTATCTGCTGGCACAGAACTTACCTTCCCGGTAGAGATAAGCAATAAAAAAATAGTGATGCAACACCTGCTGATTATCAGCGACTCCATGATCATAAAACACTGGAGGGAAGACTGGACCTATGAAAATCCTGTAACATGGAAATTTGAGGGTGATAATGTATGGACCAAACATCAGTTAAATCCGAAAGATGTAAAAGGCAAGTGGACACAAAGCGTATGGGAAGTAAGTGATGCCCCGCGTTATTTTGGCGTCAGCAACTGGGTGGAGCAGGATGGCAAAATAGTTTGGCAAAACACAACAGATGCACCATTGCCGCGTCGTGAGTATTCAACGCGTAATGATTATAATATACTGCAGCGTACCAACCGCCTCGTGATTGATAGTGAAAAAGGATACATACATGAACAGGATAATAAAAAAATAATTCGCAAGGATGGTAAGGATGAACTGCTGGCAGAAGAAAAAGGTATAAACACCTATGTACGAAAATCCGATAGTGAGTGCGATGCAGGCAGGGCTTACTGGGAAAAAACAAAAGATTACTGGACGCTAACAAGAAGTGTATGGGATGAATATCTGGCCACACATGATAAGGTAGAACTTAAAAAACAAGTGGACGGCAAGGTGATGCACGAATACCTGTTTGCAATGGCCAAAGATTATGCTGCGGGCAAACTAAAACCGGCCGATACCCAGAAAAGCCTGAAGGATCTGTTGGGAAGGTTTGTTGATCTTTAATGAATTATTTTAATAGAAAGAGCCGGACGGCCTTATGATGTGTACGGAATTTCGGGATCGGTAAAAGTCATTTCTTTACTCTGAAACCTTCTTCTGAAACCCCCATGAATTAAACAGACAGGCTCAAATAATAAAAAACCACTGTAAGTCATCGATTTACAGTGGTTTTTTTAAGTGGTGTGGGGCGGGATCGAACCGCCGACACAAGGATTTTCAGTCCTTTGCTCTACCGACTGAGCTACCGCACCTTCATCAAAACTTCGACGCATAATGCGCACCTAACGCACCTTGTCCGCTGAAGCCATTCCGCCATTTAAACTTTGAATAAGCCAGCCGGCGAAAGCGGACGGCAAAAATAGTGTTTTATGCGTAAAAACCGATTTTAAATCACATTTCTTAATGAAAAATAATCTAGTTACCATACACACTCAAAAACTTGATTCTCATGATCTTCAACTGTTCCCAGGTGAAGTTGCTATCTGATAATTCTTCCTGTGCTAACTGTAAAGATGAAGTCTCGCAGTTCTTGAAATACTCCAGGATATCTTCCTGTTCATATTCATCCAGCATTTCGTCAATGGCATAATCAAGGTTTAGTTTCGTACCACTGGCAGCAATAGTTTCCATATTTTCCAGTAACGTATCAATCCTTAAATCTTTATTACGCGCAATAGTGTCAAGCGGGATTTTTTTATCTACCTGTTGGATAATATATACTTTATTCAAACTCTTATTCGCCACGCTCTTCATCACAAAATCATCGGGACGCTCAATATTATTTTCTTCCACATAGGCAGCGATCATATCAACAAACGACTTGCCATACCGCATCGCCTTTCCTTTACTGACCCCCTGGCATTTTTCAAGCTCCCCGATTGTTGTAGGATACATCGTGGCCATATCCTGCAATGAAGATTCAAGGAATATTACAAAAGGAGGAAGTTTTCTTTTCTTCGATTCCTTCTGCCTTAATTCCTTCAGCATTTCAAATAATTTCTCATCTGTTGATGCTGCATGAGTCGTCTCTTCTCCTTCCTCTTCATCATCTGCATTAGCATCTTCAAAAAGATTATTTAATACAATCGCAAATGATTTGGGCTTCTTGCTAAAATCAATTCCTTTCTTATCGATCTTTAATATGCCGTAATCTTCAATATCCTTTGTAAGCAGATCCTGCAATAACATCTGGCGTAACAACGAACTCCAGTAATGCGCTGGCTCATCTTTACCAATCCCGAACTCAGGGATACCATTATGCCTGAACATATTAATATTGGGTGTGAGCCTTCCGGTTAAAATATTCACTACATAATCTGTAGCAAAACGTTCATCTAGCGCTTTTAATACTTTAAGCACTTTAACCACATTATCCTTTGCCTCTACTTTTTCTTTCGGATGTAAACAGTTGTCACAATTGCCACAATTTCCATCAGGATAATTTTCTCCAAAATAACTGATCAATATTTTTCTTCTGCATACCCCACTTTCAGCATAAGCAACAGTTTCACCAATTAATTGCGCGCCAACTTCACGCTCGCTTAATGGTTTATCGCGCATTAAATGTTCGAGCTTCGAAACATCTTTATGTGAATAATATAAAATACATTTTCCTTCTAAACCATCCCTTCCGGCACGACCAGTTTCTTGGTAATAGTTTTCAATACTTTTTGGAATATTATAATGAATCACGAAACGGATATCCGGCTTATCGATCCCCATTCCGAATGCGATGGTGGCAACAATTACCTGCACATCTTCATTCATAAAAAGATCCTGCCGCTCCGCGCGCTGCTTGCTGTCGATACCAGCATGATAAGCAACGGCTTTAATATCATTCTTCTGTAATAATTCTGCTAATTCTTCAGTGGTTTTACGGTTGGTGGTATAAATAATACCCGATTTTCCTTTATTGACACTTATGAATTTTACAATACTTTTCAGCGTCTGCTCTTTTTTGATCTTAGGCTGAATTTCATAATAAAGATTAGGACGGTTAAAAGAAGAAATAAATATATCGGGAGCCCTTAATCCAAGATTTTTAACGATATCACTCTGTACTTTTGGAGTGGCAGTTGCAGTCAGCGCGATCATAGGAGCTTTCTCATCTATCATTTCCATCATTTCGCGGAGCCGGCGGTATTCGGGACGAAAATCATGTCCCCATTCAGAAATACAGTGCGCCTCGTCCACTGCGAAAAAAGAAATCTTGAGACCTTTAAAGAAATCAAGGTTTTCCTGTTTGGTGAGTGTTTCAGGAGCAACGTATAACATTTTTGTTTTTCCGCTAACTAAATCTCCTCTTACAGTGGTAATCTGTTTTTTGGTGAGGGTAGAGTTAAGAAAATGAGCCACATTGTCACTGCTGTTATAACTCCGTACCAGGTCAACCTGGTTCTTCATTAGCGCGATTAACGGGCTCACGATAATCGCCACGCCATCGCTTATTATAGCTGGCAGCTGGTAACAAAGGCTTTTACCCCCGCCCGTGGGCATAATAACAAAAGTATCGCGGCCGGCGAGAAGGTTATTAATAATTGCCTCCTGGTTGCCTTTAAAGCCATCGAAACCAAATTGTTCCTGGAGCGATTTTGTTAATGATAGAAATGAAGTACCCTGTTTGGTTACAGGAGTCGGTTCGACGTGAATTGTTTCAGTCTTACGTTTCCGGACGGGTCCGGCAGTTTTTTTGGTGGTGGTCATGTTCTCAATTAGTTTCCTGCCTCCCAAGTATTAGAGGTATGTATTTCAGAGTCTGCGAATCTACCCATTTTTAATCTGCTATCCCAATAAAACGAAGTTAAAGATTTGAAAATCGCGTAGGTTTGCGCTTTGAAATGACACTTGCTATTCTACCCGATATTAAACGTACCGGTTTGCGTACAATTCAACTTGAGGCTGAAGCCATAGCTGCCTTGCAGCAAATGGTGAATGATGATTTTGAAAAAGCAGTAAGAACTGTTGCTGATAGTACGGGCCGGCTGGTGGTAAGCGGTATCGGGAAAAGTGCGATTATCGCGCAAAAAATAGTCGCCACTCTTAATTCGACCGGAACACCCTCCACCTTTTTACATGCCGCCGATGCCATTCACGGCGACCTGGGAACGATCCAGCAGAATGATGTGGTGATGGTGATCAGCAAAAGCGGCGAATCCCCTGAAATAAAAGTGCTGATACCACTGATAAGGAATTTTGGCAATAAAATTATCGGAATGGTGGGTAGTGTGAACTCATACCTTGCAAAGCAATCTCATATTATTTTAAACACAACTGTTGACCAGGAAGCATGCCCGAATAATTTAGCGCCAACCAGCAGCACAACAGCACAACTGGTGATGGGCGATGCACTTGCAGTAGCCCTGATGCAACTAAAAGGTTTTGGTTCGGAAGACTTTGCTAAATTTCACCCTGGTGGATTGCTGGGCAAAAAATTATATCTCAGGGTTTCAGATCTGTATATTAATAACGAAAAACCAAAGGTTGGTTTATCTGACTCGTTAAAGAAGGTAATAGTATCTATTTCAAAGAACAGGATGGGCGCAACAGCAGTAACAGATGAAGAGAATAACCTTCTCGGAATAATTACTGACGGCGATCTGCGAAGAATGCTGGAAAAAAATTCTTCGCTGGATAACATAACAGCGAAGGAAATTATGAGCTTCAATCCACGTACCATTACACCGGAATCGATGGCTGTTGATGCGCTTGACCTTTTAAGAAAACATGATATTACCCAATTGCTGGTAGCGACAGATAAAAAATATATGGGAATAATACACCTGCACGATCTTGTAAGAGAAGGATTGATTTAAATTTATTAATACAACAGATGAATAAAAATCACTACGTTGTTATAATGGCTGGTGGAATTGGAACTCGTTTCTGGCCAATGAGCCGAACCAATTTTCCCAAACAATTCCTCGATATTTTAAATATCGGTAAAACGCTTATTCAAACAACATTCGAAAGGTTCTCTTCTTTTATTCCTTTGGAAAATATTTATATTGTTACATCCGAAGAGTATGTCAACATTGTAAAAAAACAACTGCCGCAATTACCATTGCAGAATATTCTTGCAGAACCATCAAGAAAAAATACGGCACCCTGTATCGCTTATATTTCATTTAAACTGCAGATGCTTGATCCGAATGCGTTGTTAATAGTAGCGCCTTCCGATCATTTAATATCAGATAATATTGCATTTACCAAAGTGTGCTTTGAGGCGCTGGCATTTGTAAACAAACATAATGCGTTTATTACCTTAGGAATAAATCCAACTTATCCAAATACAGGATATGGATATATACAATATGAACAACCATCAGTTGTGCACAACGTCTATAAAGTAAAAACCTTTACCGAGAAACCTAATCTTGAACTGGCCA
>CAYLVR010000151.1:0-9090 GCA_964387165.1 uncultured Chitinophagaceae bacterium
AAACCAATTCTGATGTATGTAAAAAAATAAGAGATGCTGATACGATCGGTTGTTTTTATATCGAATCACCCGGTATGCGGCAGTTGTTAAAAAAACTCCGTTGCAGCGATTACCTTACACTTGTTGCCGCCAGTAGTATTATTCGCCCCGGTGTGGCACAATCAGGGATGATGCGGCAATATATTTACCGTTACCATAACCGGGATAAATTTGAATACCTGCATCCCATTATGAAAGAATTACTGGAAGAAACATTCGGTGTAATGGTTTTCCAGGAAGATGTGATTAAGGTGGCGCATTATTTCGCGGGGCTGAATTTAGGGGAAGCGGATGTACTACGAAGAGCGATGAGCGGTAAATATCGTACCAGTAATGTATTTGAAAATATCAGGAGCACTTATTTTCAAAAATGTAAGGAGAAGGGCCATCCCGAAGAGCTGGCCCGTGAAGTGTGGCGGCAAATGGAAAGTTTTGCAGGGTTCTCTTTTAATAAAGCGCATTCGGCCAGTTTCGCTGTAGAAAGTTTCCAGAGCCTGTACCTGAAAACCTATTATCCGAAAGAATTCATGGTGGCGGTGATCAATAATTTCGGAGGATTTTATTCGCGTGAATTATATTTCATGGAACTCAGGAAAACAGGTGCCAATATTTACCTTCCCTGTGTAAACAATAGTGATAATAACACCAATATTAAGGATGATAATGTATATGTTGGATTTATTCATATTAAATCTTTGGAGCAGAAATGGGTAGATATAATTATCAACGAAAGAAATAATTATGGACCGTATATTCACCTACAGGATTTTATTGAAAGAACAAATATTACAAAGGAACAATTAAATATTCTCGTAAGTATAGGTGCATTTCGGTTTACAGGTAAATCTAAAAAACAATTATTCTGGGAAGCTAATTTTCTGCAAAGTAAAAACAGGTCGCATGTGCCTGCTTCGCGATCCATGTTCAACGAAGCACCTGTTAAATTTACCTTACCTGAATTAACAGATGATCCTTTAGATGATGCATACGATGAACTGGAAATACTCGACTTTCCATTACGTGACCCTTTTGAAATGGTGAACGACGATCCTTATAAATACTCCCTGGCAAAAGACCTGGAACAATATTCCGGTAAAGAAATTACCATGCTGTTATATTTTATCATCGATAAAATAAGTATTACCTCAAAGAACCAGAATATGTGTTTCGGCACTTTTGTGGATGTTAATCACGACTGGGTTGATACCATTCATTTTCCGGAAGTGTATCGGAATTACCCTGTTAAAGGGAAAGGGTTTTATAAAATAACAGGTAGGGTTACGGAAGAATTTGGTGTTTACTCTGTTGAAGTGTCTAAATCATTCAAAGTGGGCTACAAAGAAAGAAAATATGGGAGGATCTAATTATGTTTTTGACAAATGAAAGACATATTGCGCATTTTGACCTTGATTCTTTTTATGTGTCCGTTGAATGCAGGCGCAATAAAAAATTAATTGGTAAGCCGGTATTGATTGGTGGCACTGGCGACAGGGGAGTTGTAGCGTCCTGTAGTTATGAGGCCAGGAAATTTGGTATTCATAGCGCCATGCCAATGAAAATTGCGAGGAGGCTTTGTCCGCATGCAACGATTATTCACGGTGATATGGAAGAGTACAGTAATTTGTCGAGAGAAGTGACTGATATTATTAGAGAAAACGTGCCGTTATTTGAGAAATCGTCCATAGATGAATTTTATGTCGATCTTACGGGAATGGATAAATTCTTCGGTTGTAATCAATTCACTGCAAAATTAAAACAGAAAGTCGTTAAAGAAACAGGGCTGCCTATTTCATGGGGGCTTGCAAGTAATAAGCTCATCAGCAAGGTGGCTACTAATGAGATTAAGCCCAACGGTCAGATGGAAATTTTATATGGTAATGAAAAAAGCTTTTTGGCCCCCTTGAACATTATGAAGATCCCGGGAATAGGGAAACAAACCGGCTACCAGTTATTGAAAATGGGAGTGGATACTGTAAAAATATTAAGTGAGATCCCTCTTGAACTACTTGAGAACCTGATGGGTAAACATGGTATTGAATTATGGAGGAAAGCAAATGGGATCGATGAAACACCAGTTGTGCCTTACCATGAACAAAAATCCATTTCTACGGAAAACACTTTTTCGCAGGATACTATTGATGTGGATTTTTTGCATCGTGAACTGGTACGTATGACAGAAAAGATCGCTTTTGAATTGAGACAGCAGAACAAACTCACCGGGTGTGTAACCGTTAAACTGCGTTATTCCAATTTTGAAACCTTTACTAAACAAATTACGATTCCCTATACAAACGCGGATCATGTTTTATTAAAAACAACGAGAGAGATATTCGATCGTTTATTTGGCCGGAGAATTTTAATAAGATTAATAGGAGTGCGCTTCACTCATCTTATCCCCGGTAATTACCAGATCAATTTATTTGAAGATACCAGCCAGATGATAAGTCTTTACCAGGCAATTGACAGCGTGAAGGGTCAATTCGGGGAAACCTCTGTAATAAAAGCCGCGGGTATGGATAAATCCACCCCGCGGCAATATGGTAGAAAAAGAATCTTCATTAATAAGGAAGGATCGCCCTGAACGTTGTGTTATTGGCGCCGACCCATTCTACATTATAATAATAATTTCCTTCAGGACATGTTACAGGATTACCATTTATGTCAAGACCGAAAGTTACGGTAGCTGAATAAGCCTGCGTATTATGTGTAACTTCTCCGCTTATTACGCGTTTGTTACAAACATAACTAACTACAACAGGAACATCAATTGTTGTAACGAATGTGTTGCCGAAACGATTTGTTCCCCATTCAGCAATACCTTCAACTGATCCTTCTGAGTGTAAGCCGGTAATGGCCACTCTTACATCCTGATTATTATAAGTGATTTCATATTCTCTTGCAGTATGCCATTGTTGTACAGTGCCGGCATTGAATTTAACGGATATATTGTCGCTTATTACCGAGTGTTTAATAGATTGAACCTGGTCAATATATAACTGGAAAGTAACTCCGCCAGTTACATTTGTATAGGTTTTAGAACCATTAACTGTTACTGATTTCTGATCAGCTGTACGTACTACTTTAAAATCTTCGTAAGTAATAGTTACAGAAGCGCCTGCATTTTTCCACTCTACGCCCTGGGCCATAGAAAGAATTACTTTACCCGTACGGGTTCTTGCTAAAGAACAGCCTTCGCCGTTATAGGTAATGGTAACCGTTTTGGGATCGCTTTCAAAGTCTGTAGTTATTGTTGCATCACAAACAGGTTGTTCGAGAACAGAGTTAATGCCCGATAGGTTTCCGTCGCTTTCGAGAAAGAAGGTTGCATCTGCAATGGTTGCGTCCATTTCAAAAGATAACTGGGCTGCATCGTCTGCCTGTGCGGCAATCTGTAAGTTAGTTTCTTCCTGGGAAGGACCCTCTTTATCCTTTTTACACGCTGTAAGAGCGAGGGCAAGCATTAGGGTCGCGAAAAAAGACAAATGAAATTTGCGATTCATGGGTTTGGATTTGTTTATAATAAGGGGGGTAAAATAGTAAAAGCTTCCTTGAGATACAAATGAACGGAAGAAACTGATATTTATTGTATGTGGATAAGTTATAATATCTTTTTTTCAGATTAGGTTTAATTTAACCTGAACAACTCAACTCTAAAATAATGGAAACAACTTCACAATCAATCCTCCAGCCTGAAAGGCCAAAAAACTGGCTCGTAGAATCGATCCTTGTAACTATTTTCTGCTGCCTGCCTTTTGGTGTTGCAGGTATTGTATTTGCCGCCCAGGTAAATTCGAAGTATGATACGGGAGACTACGATGGCGCTGTAAAATCATCGAAGGAAGCAGCTAAATGGACGAAAATTGGCTTCTTCTGCGGAATTGCTTTCATCGTTCTTTATCTCATATTCATTTTCCTGCTTGGAGGCGCGGCATTCTTTACCTCTGCTTCCCTGCTGGGTAATTAATGTTAAGGACGAGGACCTATCTCTATATCTTGATTACAGCAGTGGTATTATTATCGCTGCTGTACTTCTTTTTTGATCCTTCTGTCAATCATTTTTTTCCTCCATGCCCTTTTTATAAAATAACAGGTTTTTTTTGCCCTGGTTGTGGCTCACAACGTGCTTTTCACGATATATTGCATGGACGTATATTACAGGCAGCGGATCACAACCTGTTATTTGTAACATTCATTCCAGTATTATTATTCGGTAAAAAAATATTTAATTCTTCCATATTTGCCTGGACGATATTTGTTGTTGTAGTGTTATTCTGGATATTAAGAAATCTTCCATTTCTGCCGTTTTCTTACCTTGCCCCCTGATTGGCACAATTACAGTTACTTCGCCTTTCGCATTAAAAAATGCTGAATTATGAATTACAGGGAATTCGTAGAAAGTCTTTCATTAAATGAACCACCGGCCGGTATGCCGGATATATTAAAAGCTCTCTGGTACGATGGGAAGGAGGACTGGGAATCATCGCATAATATTGCACAGGATATTCATGATAAGAATGGTTCCTGGATGCATGCCTATTTGCATCGTAAAGAAGGAGATATTTTCAATGCACGTTACTGGTATAATAAAGCCGGTAAACCCGAAGCAACAGTTTCTTTAAAAGAAGAGTGGGAATCGCTTGTAAAACATTTTACCTGATCTGCCCATTGCCTTTTATTATCCATTTTTCAGTAACAAGTTTCTCAAGGGCAAAAGGTCCGCGGGCATGTAATTTCTGGGTGGAAATTCCAATTTCCGCGCCTAATCCGAATTCTTCGCCATCTGTAAAACGTGTAGAGGCATTGGCATAAACAGCCGCGGCATCTACCTCTTTTATAAAACGATCACAGGATCTTTTATTTTCAGAGACAATAGCTTCGGAATGTTTTGTAGAATATTCCGCAATATGATCGAGCGCTTCATCTATTCCATTCACCACTTTAACCGCACATTTCATGCTTAGGAATTCTTTTCCAAAATCTTCGGGAGTAGCTTTCTGTAAATGAGAGTATCCTTTTAATAATTTGTATGATGAAGCGTCCGCAAATATTTCTACCTCAAATTTTTCAAATTCAGGCTTAAGCTTTTGTAAAAAATCATTAGCGATTTTTTTATCTACTATTATTGCGTCTGCTGAATTACATACAGAGGGTCTTGATGTTTTTGCATTGACTGCAATGTTCACAGCTTTATTAATATCTGCATGTTGTTCAACGTACACATGACAAACTCCCGCGCCTGTTTCAATTACCGGCACACGGCTGTTTTTTCTGACATACTGAATTAGTCCGTCAGACCCTCTTGGAATTAATACATCGATGTATTTTGTAGCGGTGAACATTTCTTCCACCACTTCCCTCGCAGGCGGTAGCAGCGTTACAGTATCGGCATCCATCTTATGATCTTTCAGTACTTTCCTGATTATTTTTACTGCCAGATTATTGGTGTTCTCTGCATCGCTGCTACCTTTTAATACACAGGCATTCCTGCTTCTTAAACAAAGTGCCGCAATGTCGAATGTTACATTTGGCCTGGATTCGTAAATAGCACCTACTACTCCGAGAGCTACCGACATTTTCTGCAATTTTAATCCATTAGGCAATGTTCTTTCTTCTAAAATCTTACCTGTGGGATCGGGGAGCGAAGCTACTTTTTTAATGCTGGCCGAAATGTTTTTTATTCTTTGTTCGTTTAATAACAATCTATCGTTGCGTGGATTGCCGGGATCCTGTTTTGCAAGGTCCTTTGCGTTCTCTCTGATTAATTGTTTGGTATTAATAATTAATTCTGTAGCCAGGGCATTCAACATTTTTTTTATCTGTGCATTTGTTGGATGTTGCAATGTTGTAGATGCATTATGGGTCTTAATTATTAAAGGTAAAATCTTCTTCATGATCTTTTAAAATAGAACGATATCATCTGCATGCGCTGCGATAACGTTTTTGTTCTTTAACTGCTTGTTTATTGATGCTGCGGCCATTTTTGATTTGGCAACGCCTAAAATTATTCCCTCTTCATCCCTCAGCTGCACTACTTCACCATCTGCAAATTTACCATCTGCTTTTTTAATGCCAACGGTCAATAAGCTTTTTCTCGATTGCAGTGCCTTCGCGGCGCCTTTATCAATATGAATGGTGCCTAAAGTAACCGATCCGCTGGCCAGCCACTTTTGCCTTGAGCGAAGCGTTGATTTCTGCGGAACAAAATAAGATCCATTTTTTTCTTTTAATGCATCGTTAAGTGGGGTAGTGCCTTTTAATCCGCAGATAATTACATTAATGCCTAAAGAAACCGCGAGACGTGTAAATGTAAGTTTAGATATCATTCCACCTAAGCCCAGGCCACTTTTTTCTGAACTTACATATTTTAATATTGAATTATCTATCTTTTCTATACGCGGAATTATTTTTTTATTGTCATCGAGTAAGCCTCCTGATGAAGTGCACATTATCATTGTTTCTGCATCAAATCCTACGGCGATCAATGTAGCGAGTTCATCATTGTCGGAAAATTTAATTTCCACATTACTAACCAGGTCGTTTTCGTTTACTACCGGAATAATATTATTATCCCATAATGTTGCGAATGTTTCTTTTAACTGTAAAAATTGCTGGCGTTTTGAAAAATGAACGCGTTCACATAATGCCTGGGCGACAGTTATGCCGTGTTTGCTGAATTGCTGATGATATAAATTCATGAGCAGCGGATTTCCTATGGCAGCTGCAGCTTTTCTTTCCGGTAGCGTACCTTTATAACTGTTCATGAATTTTTTTCCACTTCCTACGGCGCCGCTTGATACGACTACTATATTGTAAAAAGAAGAAAGCGACGCAATTTCCTGTGTTACTTTCTTAATTATCAAAGTATCAATATTCCCGTTGCTTCCTGTAATAACTGTTGTTCCTAACTTGACTACCAGAACTTTCTTCAGCATTCTTCTTGTTTAAAAATCCAAAGATAAGTTAAGAAATCCCCCTGTAGTCAAACTTCCTGTTTCATAGGACCGACTGCTGGGGGATTTTTTGTTACAGCTTCATACCCTCCTGTTATCGGTTTCCTGTTTTACATATAAACACACCCTTGTAAGGGAGGATTTTTACCTCCTTACCTCCGCTTTGCTTATTCTCAGGTTCTGGCTGGGGCGCGCATTATTAAAGTTCCTGCCTGAAGACAAATTATTGGATTCACCACGATACACTCGTGAAGGCTGGGTTCTTTCTACAGGCCTTTGCTGTGTATTCTGAGCCTGTGCCCGTTCTCTGATCGCCTCGCGGCCATTACTATAATTCCTGGGCTCGGAACGGTTCGTTACATCGGGCCTGTTTACCTGGGGACGGGTTGCAATTTCGGGCCTGTTGTTATTTGGACGATTATTTATTTCAGGTCTCCTGTTTTCTGATGCCGGTACATTATTCTGTGGCCTGTTATTCTGGGGCCTTCCAGCATTAGACCTGTTGTTGTTATTATTATCCTGCGTCCTGTGCTCGGGTCTGCTGCCATTGCTATTATTGTTCCTATCCCTATTGCTTCTGTTGTCGAAGTTTTTACCGGGACCACGATCATAACGCACGTTATTATACACATACACATTTGTTATGGGACGTTGACGCTGGTAGTAAACATTAACCCTGTTATAAGGAACACAGTATTGATCGATCCGGGAATATCCTATATATCCACGTGGTGCATACATCCACCTGTTAGACGGAATTTTTCCGATTGAAATATTTATATCAATTCCAAAACCTAATGGCGCCCATCCGTAATAATCGTCTGCCTGACTCCATAATACCCACGCAGGGGCATATTCATACCCGGGGATCCAGAACCATCCATAATGGGGGTCAAATTCCCATCGGCCATAGTGAAATGGCGCCCACCCCCAACTGTATCCCGATGACCATGAATAACCGAGGTCGGTATCCATCCACTGTCCATTGGTGTAATAAGGACGAAATCCTGGTTCATTATAGATCCAGACCTGTCCGTAGCGGGGCATAGTCGTCCAGCGGCCATGGGGGCTTAATTCATTGTAAAAGTCATTAAAGCTTATACTGGCCCTGAAGCCGGGTTGTGCATTGGAGGTATTACTGATCGCCACTCCAACAAGAGCGATCAAACCAACCAGGAATATTTTCAGCGTTTTCATCATTATAATGTTTTGTTTTTTAATGGTATGTCTTGCATCGCCAAAGGCTTTGCCTGCGGCACGACGAAACCTGCGTTTCATACTAGCCGGTTTTAGACGAATCGTTACCATATTAGGACGCCTAATTAGTGCCTGAGTTTACCAATGGTTTGTTAATAAAGGCGGGTGGGTGGGAGGAAGATAAATGCTTATTGGGGCGGGAGGATCGATAAACAAATTATCACAGCACAAGAGCGCTGAATAATTTATTTAATTTATCACTGGGATCGGTACATAATCCCGGGTGCACTTTTGAACTTTGTACGACCGTACTGCGTGTAGCGGTGAGCCATCTGAAGCGCGAAGCGATATCAAGTTTAGCAATGGGGCTATCGATTGCGGTTCCTTTGCAAATACTTTCCAGTGCCTCGAGATTTTTTTTCACTTCTTCGATATCCGTATTACAACACATCAATTCTAATTTTTTTTCATCCAGCTTAATTAAACAATTCAGAAATTTAAATTGCGGGCAGTATAGAATAACTCCTGCATTTAGGAATTCTTCCCGTTCTACTTTAGGCACAACCCTAATAATAGCATATTCAAATGAATAATTTTCCTGCATGCTGTGCTTCTTTTTCAAATATTTCTGAATGTGCAATACGGGTTTTTAAAAACTCCAGGTATGTGTTTTTTATTTGTTCCGGCGTATCGGGGTAATCTCCTGTGACCAGCCATTCGTCTGGGATCAATGAAATAATATGTTGTATCCGATCAGGTGTAAGAAACGATTTTAGTTCTTTGCCTGCCGTTTCTATTTCTTTTGCCTGTGGTAATAATACATGATCCTTTACCTGCACAAATGGTTTTCAGCGTTTCTCTATAAACTGGAAAAACAGACCGCAGAAATGGCGATGCTATGTCA
>CAYLVR010000152.1:0-9081 GCA_964387165.1 uncultured Chitinophagaceae bacterium
GGTGTACACCGGGTACAGAGAGTACCGGCAACGGAAGCCAGCGGAAGGGTTCATACATCGGCAGCAACCGTTGCCGTAATGCCGGAAGCTGATGAGATCGATTTTGAACTGAAAGAAAGCGACCTGAAGATGGAAACATCACGAAGTGGTGGAGCTGGCGGACAGAATGTAAACAAAGTGGAAACCAAAGTACAGTTAACCCATATTCCCACTGGAATTGTGGTGGTTTGTCAGCAGGACCGCTCTCAGCTCGGCAACCGTGAAAGAGCGATGGAAATGTTGAAAAGTCGTTTATATGAACTGGAGCTGCGTAAGAAAAATGAATTAAAAGACGCTGTTAACAGTTCCAAGAAAAAAATAGAATGGGGATCGCAGATAAGGTCCTATGTTTTCCATCCCTACAAAATGATCAAAGATCATCGTACAGATTTTGAAGTGGGGAATGTGCAACCCGTAATGGATGGAGATCTTGATGGTTTTATTAAAGCATATTTGATGAGCGAAAAAGAAACACAATCATAAGAGCGGGGTCGTTTTGCGTACCCCGCGTAAAATCGATTTATTATGAACCTTGGATGCTTTGCTTACCCGTTGCCACAGAATGAACCAGTATTAAATTATGCACCGGGATCTACAGAAAAAGAATTACTCAAAAAAACATTGGCCGAATTAAAAAGTCAGAAAGCCGATATTCCAATGTATATCGGTGGAGAAGAAATAAGAACGAATAACACAACAGCAATACGCCCGCCTCACGAACTATCCCATGTATTGGGTCATTTTCATAATGGAGATGAATCACATATTAAACAGGCAATCAATGCAGCATTAAATGCCCGCGAATCATGGGCAGCTTTAAGCTGGGAAAACAGGGCGGCAATATTTCTAAAAGCAGCTGACCTTATTGCCACAAAGTACCGTTATCACATGAATGGTACAACAATGCTTGGTCAGAGTAAAAATGCTTACCAGGCAGAAATTGACAGTGCCTGCGAATTAATTGATTTCTTACGGTTTAATGTTCATTTTTTAAGTGAAATATATAAGCAACAGCCGATTAGTTCGCCCGGGGTGCATAACAGGATGGAATATCGTCCCCTCGAAGGATTTGTACTGGCGGTAACGCCATTTAATTTCACTGCAATAGGAGGGAACCTGCCTGCTTCTGCAGCGATGTGTGGCAACGTTGTGGTATGGAAGCCCGCAAATACGCAGGTGTATAGTGCACAAATGTTTATGCGCATTTTAAAAGAAGCAGGATTGCCTGATGGCGTAATTAATTTAATTTATGTGGATGGCCCAACGCTTGGAAAAGTTTGTTTTAATCACAGGGATTTTGCAGGTGTACACTTTACAGGATCAACAGCAGTGTTTAATGATATGTGGAAGACCATCGGTGCAAATATGAGTAATTATAAATCCTACCCGCGTATAGTAGGAGAGACCGGTGGAAAGGATTTTGTTATTGCACATAAAAGTGCTGATGCCGGTGTAGTGGCTACCGCATTATTAAGAGGCGCATTTGAATTTCAGGGACAAAAATGTTCCGCTGCATCACGCGCTTATATTCCTTCAAATATTGCTGATGCGGTAAAAGAAAAATTAATTAAAGGAATAGAAAGTTTTTCAATGGGAACGGTTGAAGACTTTACCAATTTTATTAATGCTGTAATTGATGAAAAAAGCTTTGATAAAATTGAAAAATATATTAATGATGTAAAGAATAGTGATAAGGCAAAAATAATTGCGGGAGGAAAAACAGATAAATCAAAGGGGTATTTTATTCAGCCCACTGTTATTGAAACTACCGATCCGCAATATATTACCATGTGTGAAGAAATATTCGGGCCTGTGCTGAGTATGTATATTTATGATGAAGGGAAATTTGAAGAAACCCTTAGTGTACTTAATACAACATCTCCTTATGCATTAACCGGTTCAATTATTTCTACTGACAGGAATGCAGTGGAAACTGCGATAGTAAAATTACGCAATGCGGCAGGTAATTTTTACATAAATGATAAACCAACCGGTGCCGTTGTGGGTCAGCAGCCATTTGGTGGGGCGCGCGCCAGCGGTACAAATGATAAAGCAGGCTCTATTCTTAATTTATACCGCTGGTTAAGCGCAAGAACTATTAAAGAAACATTCAATCCACCTGTTGATTACCGCTATTCTTTCCTGCAGGAAAAGTGATCAATGTTGCAACTACCACAAAAGTGTAACCGAAAAAAATGTTAAAGGGCTTGTTTCTGAACATTTTACATTTTAGATTTGCACTAACATTAAATACTCATTAAAATGAAAAAAGTTTTTTTATCCTTTTTCCTTGCTGCCTCTTTTTATGGTGCTTCAGCTCAGGTTCAGTTTGGCGCGAAAGCTGGTTTAAACCTTGCAAGCTTAACTGGTGATGATGTTGACGTTAAATCTAAAATAGGATTTAACGCTGGTCTTTTCGCCGAAATTCCAGTTAGTGAGCAGTTTTCTGTAAAACCTGAATTAGTGTATTCTTTACAAGGTGCGAAAAGTGACGGGGAGGGCGACTCAAAGCTTAACCTCAGTTATCTTAACATTCCCATCCTTGCTAAGTATAACATTTCTGAAGGATTTTTCGCTGAAGCTGGTCCGCAGATCGGTTTCCTTACCACTGCTAAAGCAAAATATGATGGAGGTTCTGTCGATATCAAAGACAACTTTAAAAGCATCGATTTTTCATTAGGATTAGGTCTTGGCTATGAACTTTCTGAAACTTACGGATTAAACCTTCGTTACAATCTTGGATTATCATCAATTGCTGATGATGATGATGCAAAAGTTAAAAACAGCGTATTCCAGCTTGGAATTTTCTACAAATTCGGTGGTTCTAACTAAGAGCAACTAAATACTTTATAATTAAAGGCTGCTGATCATTCAGCAGCCTTTCTTATTTTTATAAAAATATTTCTTTGAAAACGGTACTTACAGAACAGCAATTAGCAATCACTATAAAGAGGCTCGCCCATCAGATACTGGAAAATCATCCCCGGCTGGAAAACACCGTAGTGGTCGGTATTCAGCCAAGAGGTGTTTTTTTATCAGATCAACTGGTAGATGAACTTAAAAAACTGGTCGACCCGGCCAGTATTAAATATGGTATCCTGGATATCACTTTTTACAGGGATGATATAAGGAACGAGATCCATGTTCCAAACCAGACGAAGATTCCTTTTACAGTAGAAAATAAAAATGTGGTGCTGATAGATGATGTACTGCATACAGGGCGCACCATTCGTGCAGCGCTTGATGCCCTGCTCGACTTTGGAAGACCCTCAAAGGTTGAACTCTGTGCACTGATAGACCGTCGTTTCAGCAGGCAACTGCCTATACAACCAGATTATGTTGGAAAAACTATAGATTCGATCATATCACAAAGAGTTAAAGTGTTCTGGAACACACGTGATAACAAGCAGGAAGTGGTGCTGCTGGAAGGAAACGACGACCCGGCCTAATTCATTTTGCATCGTAACTCCTAATCATATAACTTTGCAGCCTGAAATGCAACTTTCAGTAAAACATTTACTAGGCATCAGGGATCTTACTCCCAACGACATCAATCTTATTTTACATACGGCTGTTCGATTCAAGGAGGTTTTACAAAGACCTATCAAGAAAGTTCCGGCACTTCGCGATTTTTCAATCCTTAATTTATTTTTCGAGAATTCAACACGTACCAGAATTTCATTTGAACTCGCAGAAAAAAGATTAAGCGCCGATACGATTAATTTTACTGCCAGCAACTCTTCTGTATCTAAAGGAGAATCATTGCTGGATACAGTGAATAATATTCTGTCGATGAAAGTTGACATGATCGTTATGCGGCACAGCGCTACCGGCGCACCGCATTTCCTGGCCAGGCAATTCAAAGACAAAAATGTTAATGTTGCTATTGTAAACGCCGGCGATGGTATTAACGAACATCCTACACAGGGTTTGCTGGATGCTTTTTCAATTAATGAAAAACTCGGCGGGCTCGAAGGAAAAAAGGTCGCCATTATCGGCGATGTGATGCATTCGCGTGTAGCGATGAGCAATATTTACCTGCTTAAAAAAATGGGAGCAGAGGTAACAGTTGCCGGCCCGCCCACACTGATACCTAAATACATGAAAGAAGCTTTTGATGTAAGGGTAGAATATAATTTAAAGAAGGCCCTCGAATGGTGCGATGTGGCAAATGTTTTAAGAATACAACTCGAACGGCAGAACCAGGTTTTATTTTCTTCCTTAAGAGAATATAATATAGCTTACGGAATTAACCGCAAATTGCTCGATAGCCTGAGTAAAGAAATTGTTATAATGCACCCGGGCCCTATTAACAGGGGAGTAGAGCTTGATAGTGACGTGGCTGATAGCAAACAATCCATTATCTTACAACAGGTAGAAAACGGATTGGCAGTGCGAATGGCAGTATTGTATTTGTTATCCGGCCAATCCGAATCATTATAAATTTATCCGCATGCGTATTGCATTATTCCCCGGCACATTTGATCCCATTACAATAGGCCATATTGATATCATTCATCGTGCACTTCCCTTGTTTGATAAATTAATTATCGGTATCGGCCGTAATGCAAATAAAACAGCAATGTTTTCGGAAGAAATGCGATTGAAATGGATAAAAGAATTATATAAGGACGAACCGAAAGTTTCATCGGTTGTTTATGAAGGATTGACGGTGGAATGCTGCAAGAAAGCAGGCGCTAATTTTATTATTCGCGGTATACGTTATGTCAGCGATTTTGAATATGAAAAAGCCATTGCAGATATGAACCGCAGCCTGGATAATAATATTGAAACAGTATTTCTTACATGCCTTCCTCAATATACTTCGGTAGCCTCCACCTTAGTAAGGGATGTATTAAAAAATGGCGGCGATGTAATACAGTTTGTTCCTCCTATTGTTGCAAAGGATCTGCATAAACGCTAAAATCCCCCGGCGCGCAGAACATCTTTAATTAAAGCATAAGTATTATTGGTGTATTCCTGCAACCCGGATGGATGAACCCATTCTATCTTTAGTATATCTTCTTCCGTTTGCGGGTTAACACTCTGCATCCCAGGTGCGCGAAATAAATACCAATGGGTATCTTTTAAAATTGATTTTCCCTTTTCAATGTATGTATGATAGGTGGTTAGCAGAAACCTTTCCAGGCTAATAGAAGATAATCCCGTTTCTTCCATTACCTCCCGTTCTGCGCAATCTTCTATTAATTCACCTTCTTCCAGCTTCCCTTTAGGAAGATCCCATTTGCCACGTCGAAAGATCATCAATATTTTTCCTTCATCGTTAATTACTACGCCACCTGCAGCCGTGATTATTGTATAATCTTTAATAAACTCCGCTATATCTTTTATTACCCTGTATTCGTCTTCGAAATAAACTTTTACCGCCATAACATTAAGTGTTATTGCAAGTTATTCCATTATTTTCGCGTCATGACAAATGAAAAGGCCATTGCTGAGAAATTATTACAAATAAATGCTATTTCATTAAGACCAAATGAACCCTTTACCTGGGCATCGGGATGGAAAAGCCCCATTTATTGCGATAACAGGCGTGTGCTTTCATTTACACATATCCGTGAGTTTGTGAAATCTGAAATGTGTAACCTGATATTTGAGAAGTTCCCTGAGGCCGAACTGCTGGCGGGAGTCTCCACCGCAGGAATCGCATGGGGAGCGTTGGTGGCAGATCAGCTAAAGCTGCCTTTCATTTATGTGCGTCCAAAACCAAAAGAACATGGACTGGGTAACCAGGTGGAAGGATATTTTGAAAAAGGACAGAAAACAGTGGTTATTGAGGACCTGGTGTCTACAGGTAAAAGCAGCCTGCAGGTGGTGGATGCACTTAAAGTGGCCGGATTGGAGGTGATGGGAATGGTATCCATTTTTACCTATGGCTTCGAAGTGGCAAAGCAGTCATTTATGAACGCCGGGGTCGATTTTTATCCGCTCACAAACTATCAGACACTCATAGAACTGGCCATTGAGAAAGGGATCGTGACAAAGGACCAGGAAGGTCTTTTGTTAAAATGGAAGGATAATCCTTCAGTTTGGACAGGATTTTAACTAGTTTTAAGCAAGATATTTCAATGGAACTGCGTCATAAGTTCCATGATGCCTTTAAAATTAAAATAGATACTCATGAAACAATTACTTGTGTTTACCATGATGATGATAGGTTTTACAACGATCGGATTCGGCCAGGCACCTGTCAAGAAAAAGGGTATTCAGACTGTTACCATCAGCACGCCAACTGTTCAGTGCGGAATGTGTAAAAAACGTATTGAATCTTATATGATGAGGGAAGAAGGGATCTCAAAAATTGATGTGAACTATAAGACGAAAAAAACAAAAGTGACCTACGTGGCAGAGAGAACAAATGAAGAGAATATCAAAACTGCAATAGCTAATGTGGGTTATGACGCAGACGATATTACTGCGAATGAAGATTCATATAAAGAACTCCCCAAATGCTGTAAAAAGCCTGAAGATGGGGGAGGAATGTAAAAACAGAACTACAAACCGAGCTATCGCGGTTTCGTCTTTGACGGGATCGAGGAAAGTCCGGACAGCATAGAGCAATGTACCGGTTAACAGCCGGGTGGTGCGTAAGCGCCAACAGAAAGTGCCACAGAAAATAACTGCCTTTGTCCACCGAAGCTCCGGCGTAGGTGGGCCCCGCCTTCACCTTCGGGTTCCGGCGGGCGAAGAGGTAAAGATGAAAACGCGAGGTAAGAGCTCACGGTCGTTTGCAGTAATGCACACGAGGGGTAAACCTTTCATGCTGAAATGCCATGTAAGCCAGTCTTTGAGGGTTGCTCGCCCAACATCGATTCGCCCCGGCGAACGAAGGGGCTGGTGGGTAGGCAGATAGACCGCGGCAGTAATGCCGGGGCCAGATAAATGATAGTTTAGAAACAGAATCCGGCTTACGAGTTTGTAGTTATTTTTTCAGCCCTTCCTCTATTTTCTTTTTTAGTGCCAGAACAGACACCAGCTCAGCGCCTGTCAGTTTTGCAATATCTTCCGGCGACCTGCCGGCATCAATAAAACGTTTTACAACTGCATTAAGGGATTCCAAAGAAACCTCCTTTTTCTTCTTTTCCCTTTTAGTTCCTTCCTTCACGTGATGTTTTGCAAAATATTCTTTTATCAGGGCTGTAAATAGTTTATTACTCGGTACGTCCAGGCGGAACTGCGCTTCCATCCTTTCTTTTTCATCACCGGTGATTACCTGAGCATAATAATTGGCCTCCTGCATGATGGTGTTCACCTTTCTCTGCTTTTCTGTTCGAACAACATTACTCATATCCGGATAGACGCTGACAACGGTCTTGCCATTTCTCTGCCGAAAAACAACTTCTTTGTTCAGGGTTCCGGACCAACCATGATTAGCAACTCCTTTAGTTACAGGCATATATTCCAGTTTGAACCATATAACGTATAGATTCATTATATATTGCCTGGATATATCCTTGTGATTTAACTATAGGATTACTAAAGGATATCTAAAGGATAACTATAGGATCACTAAAGGATTACTATAACCAAATGCCTATACCTTCCATCACCCAGGCAATGCCGAGGTGAACAACGAGGCCTCCCCATATAGATCGGGTATTATAGACTATGGCGCCAAGTATCAACCCCCCAAAATAAGAGCTTATACACTCAGCAAGGGGTTTTCCGAAATGGATAGCGCAGTAAAATACAGCCATTGGAAGGATAGCATTTTTACCTGCATATTTAATAAAGGCAAGTACTGCAAAACCTCTGAAAAACAATTCAATAGTGAAGAAATCTATTCCATAACTGCTCTCAAATAATAAGATCTTAAACCAGTTATCGGGGTAGCCTACCAGTCTTAGTTTTGGATAAACCTTTTGAAAGTCGTCCGTTATTCCGGCGACAAATAATAACGGGATCATTAACGCCAGGAGGATAAAATAAGGCTGCAGGTTTGCATTTTTTAGTCCTGTGCCAAATAACGGCTTTGGATATTTACCAGCGTACCCTATGAGCAGGAGACTTATCATTACAACCAGGCTCTTTAGCGGCCATTGCATTACAACTTTGAAATACTGATCTGTAGGGCCAAAGATATCAGCTGTTACCAGGGCTGCTTTGGCGGCAAATACAAGTGGGGTAATAATCAATAAGAAATAAAAGAACCTGTCGGGGTGTAAATAACGTCGAAGCATCACATAAGTGCCCGCGAAAACAGGAATATACAGACCCGCAGCTCTTGCAAATTTCACGAAAAACGAGGGATTGCTAAGGATCCATTGATTTAAACCGTATTTATAGTTAATATAAACTAAACAGCTTAATATCAATGAAATAAGTAAAAATGAAGCCTTGTGAAGTTGAAAGAAATAGTCTTTAACGTACCCGGTTAGGCGGTTCATGCGCCGGTGAATCTCGATTTCATTTTATCCATAAGATCTGAGGAGATCATTTTTTCTGCCAGCCTGATCATATTGGCAAAAGCTTTGGCGTGGGAGATGCCGTGGCCGATGATTACGGGTTTGGAGACGCCCAAAACGGGTGTTCCGCCATAATTCTCAAAGTTAAACAGGTCCAGGTATTCGTGTTTAATGCTCTTTTCCTGTGTAATATCGTAAAAGGATTCAGCGAGTTTCAGGATAATGTTACCCGTGAAACCTTCACAAACCATTACATCCGCCTTGTCTTTAAATACATCGCGCCCTTCTATATTTCCGATAAAGTTGATGTCTTTATTTTCTTTCAGGAGTGGGTAGGTGGCCTGGGCAAGCAGGTTTCCTTTTCCTTCTTCTTCACCGATATTGATCAATGCAACCCTGGGATCATCAATTCCTAATATATACCTGGCATACAGGGATCCAAGCAAGGCAAACTGGTTAAGGTTCTCGGGCTTGCAATCTGCGTTTAGGCCAACATCAAGCAGCAGGCCCGTACCGCCGTTATCTTTGGGAATTAAAGTAGAGATAGAGGGTCTTAGCACTCCTTCAAATGCCTTGATGCTGTAGAGAGCGCCAACAAGCATAGCGCCGGTATTAC
>CAYLVR010000153.1:0-9026 GCA_964387165.1 uncultured Chitinophagaceae bacterium
GTAGGAAAATCTCACATAAAAAATTAAACGACAACTTTGGTTGTCGTTTTTTTATTCCCACAGGTAAATTAAATCATTGATTTTCAATTATGCCCAAGCGAGTTGGGTTCTCCTTGTTATTAGTGTCTGCTGATTTTCACCTTCTCCCATATGGGGAAATCTCACAATAGATTAGCTGGGAACCTTTATGTAGTTTGTCGGCTAAAAAGCATGATCTATAAGGATAAATCTCTATTTAATCATTTTCTCATCTCCGGTCCTCTCAGAGAACTCCCCTATTCATGCATAGCTTCATCGACTGGTTCACCAAGAAACATTAATAAAATGCTATTGACTAAAATCTCACCCGGAAAATCTTTAAGATGAGTGATTTAAAAGCGATTTCGCTAAAGACGGTTAACGAATAGCACATTCGGAACGCCGATTGGAATTTGTGCTAGTACAGGGTTATAAATATTGATATCCGCGCTGTCAGTTTCAATGCTTACAATTAAACTGTATCTAACAGCAGTATTATATTTATTAAGTTTCTTTCTAGTTTTATACCATCCGCTTTTGGGGTAGACTGCAAGGATATTTCTTGTTGAAAGGTCAGCTCCAGACGTAACAATGAAATCTTTTTTTATAGACCCTTTACTTCTAACAGATTCTTTCAAAAACCACGGTTCGTCGTTACCTATGTAATCCGGATTGTCGTCTCCCTCTACCGCAGCGGATATCCTCCTTCTGAAAATAGCCAGTTCTTCCGTTGGTTTAATGACTTTAAAATCCAAGGAATGGGAATGATAATGAAAATTATTTGCGTATCGCCTGTTTCCGGGATTAGGGTCAACAAAATAGGAAAGTGTAACTTTTAGCGTTACATCTGCTATAGTCAGATATTCTCTTAGAATATCAACCGGCCAGGGAATTTCATACAAGTGATATTCATTATACTTTACGGTACTGCCCTCCAGCCGATACGGTTGAATAGTATTTTCAGCAATCATAGTAAGGGCATTACCTGCACTATATAATGCTTTTTCCAGTAACGGCACTCCATAACCAAATGTTCTTAAAAGCGCACGTTTAGATGCACCTGCTGCATTCGCAAAAGAAAGACCATTTAACATAGAGCTTGTCCACTCCGCCGAGTGAACCAAAAGTGCTCTAATGGTCTCCGGCCATAAATCAGGATACTGTCGGATAAGTTCTGCAGCCATCCTGGCGGCTAATGCTGCCGCCCCACTTGTATCGCCAAAAGGCATAAATACAAACCGGTTAAACTCTTTATCAAGAGACAATGGTTTTAATGAATGAACATCATCCCTTAATTGACCATTTTGTATTGCAAGATTGCCCCCTTCAAGAACCAAATCAGGTTTTATAGGCCACTGACTATCCCATGTAAGCGAGGTAGAATTTGAGGGTGACATTCCACCATTTGGAGCAAGAGCGGTAAACCCGTTCCAGGTATTTTGATCTATCCGATCCATCCTGGTATAAGAGCCAATAACCAACGCATTGTATGCCTGACTTGGATCATGGACAGATTCAAGCTCGTTTTTGGTTGGGTAATCGCCAGCATTGGCGGCAGAAGTAATATAGTCAACATTGCCTCCACTAATAATGAACAGTTGCCGTGATTGCGGTTCAAATATAGTCCCATTAGCTATTTTATCAACAGCCGAAGACCATGAAGAAGGTCTACCATGATAAGCTGTATTACTATCTGTTATTGTTAAGCAAAAGACCCTTGCATTGTCGGGAAAGCTGACAAACGGCATGCTACATGCATATTCCGTTAATGAACCATAAAATGCCGGATCATTCGGATCATGGGGATGAATAACTTTGAAAGACTCCAGTCCGTGATAAATAGCTATTCTTTCAGGGGACGCAATTGCATTTACAAGATCACCATACAGCGCCAAACCTGCTGTGCCTGTCCCGTGTCCACCCCCCGGCCACGTATCATTAGTACCCCAAGCCTGTCTATAAGTATACAAGCGCTCATTGGGTAAAAAGGTATTTACAAGTGGGTGAAGATTATTAACACCACTGTCTAACAGGCAGATAATAACTGAATTATCGGTAATATTAACATCTGTTCGGCTTAGTAAATCATTCAACCATTTTTGCTTCTCAACATAGTCAACATTTCGGCCTGTTACAAAATCATTAATTTCCTGGGGCTTTCTTAATTCAGCTAAATTATCAAGCAGTAACAAAGATCCCGAAAGTTGTCTTGCGGAAGCTCTTACCAGCCTTACTCTATGCTCTGGGAATTCCAAAGTTTGCGGGCTTATCTGTGCGCCTATTTCACGGAGATTATGCAACACATTTTCAAGTCGCACACCATCATTTTGAGTACGCCTGAACCATACTTCCCACCATATCACAGCATCTTCGTTTTCAGGAAAAGGGATTTCGGGTCCATCACTCCAAAACGACCTTAGTGAAGCCAATTGAATCAAAGAAATATTAGCTATGAGAGCACCATTTTTAGGCTTTTCTGTCAAATTCCCATCCTTGTCTTTTATATTTTTAGCGGGGTCGAGATATTCAGTAACTTTTTTTATAAACTTACTGACGCCACCTTCTTTCATCATTACCACGACTCTAAATCTTTTCTGCTCCTGATTGTCTTTCGTATATGTAATTTCTTCCTTAATATTCAAGATTTGATATTGCGGAGTATCTGTCTCTTGAGTAAGGCTCTCAAATTTTAAAGGAAACTCGTATTCTGAATAGAAGTCTACATACAAAGCATCATCCCTTATGATATTTTCGAGTAATTGTTCCTCCCTTGCAATACGGAATTGTTCTTTAATGCTGGTTAATTGTTGAAGTAATGCATTGCCGTGAATGGCACGATCTCTCTGTACCAGCGGGAACTCTATGGTAATTTTTTTGGGATAGTTGTAAGCCCTTGGCTCATAGAAATTATCAAATTTCAAATGGGGCAATCCTGGGTTTTCTGCCATTAGGTTTTTCTACTTTTAAGGCTATCAAGTAAAAACTTTTTGTGCAGTTTCTTTGCACCAGATAATATCATTTCCTTAATCGTTTCCTCGCAAGACTTGGAAATATCTGAATAGTTTAAACCTGATGCTGCTTCAGCCAAAACGTTATCACTAACCTTTGTGTCAAAAGAAAAGCCTATTGTATATTTCCGAATTGCTGCAACAATTTCATCTTTGTTTGGCAAAGGATATTGAATAATATCATCAAATCGTCTGAAAAGAGCTTTGTCCAATAGTTCTGGTAAGTTGGTTGCTGCAATAATAATACTGTTGCTTTGGTCCTTTTCGATATTAATCAAGAATGAATTTAGAATGCGTTTTATTTCACCAATATCCTGTCCCTGCTCACGTTGCGAGCCAATAGAATCAAATTCATCAAATAAATAAACGCCACGTTGTTGAGGCATAATATCAAAAATCATCCGTAGTTTGGCAATCGACTCACCCATAAATTTTGAAAGAATGCCATCCAATCGTATGATAAAAACAGGGATACCTAATTCACCCGCAATTGCTTGAGCCGTCATGGTTTTTCCGGTACCGGGTCCGCCGGTCAACAGCAGTTTTCTGCGGGGGGTCAGATTGTGGTGCAGCAATAACTCCAGTTTGTTTTGTTCTGTAATCAGTTTTTCCAGTCTACTTCTGATCCCTACCTCCAAGACCATATCAGACAATTTGATCCGTGGCTGGAAAATATCTATTAATTCGCTTAGCTCACGTTTCTGAGGAGAAATGCTAACTATTTTTCCTTTTTCAAATTGGGCGAGTGACCTGTTTTTCCTGGCATCTTCTATAAGAGCTTTTAATTCCTGGGCAAAACTGGCATGCCCCTGCCTGGCCTCAGAAGCTGCAATTTGCATCGCAGAGGCAAAAAAACGATCCTCATCCTCTTGTCCAAAGGATTTAATGAGACTCTTTATTTGATCGGATGATGCCATATGTAGCTAAAAACCAAAAATATACCAAATAATCTTTACTGTCAACTCTTTCGTTTCAGCTCCTAGGCGCGCTGAGTAGAGAATCTTCGTCCAAAACACTTGATTGAAGACAAATGCAGGAAGTTGAATAGTAAAAACCGGCAGTATAATCTGTTTTACATGCAGGTCTTAACGGAACTTGTGAAGTTTGCGGATAGCCTGGGCTGTAAGGTCAGTATACACTAATTAATTCAAGTTGCTAGTTATTGGTGAGATTATTTAGCATAAAAGCCAGAATAAACATCACCAGTTTTATCAAAAATCCTTTAAATGTTACTGCATGTATTTTTCGGAGAAACAAAGCTTTTATTTGGCTAAAGGTTGTTTCTATCCCTTTTCGCATATAATTCTTGATGAATTTTATCCAGGGTTCATCGGGTCTTTTGGAATTGCTTTTCCGGCAAATCATTAGGTCAATGAACTCTGCTTCCTTCATATCATCCTCTGCCTGATAATTGGTATAAGCTGAATCACCATATATCTTACTTTCCGGTGCTACGGTCATGGGCAATTTCTGTAAAGCCTGCACATCACTTTCGCAACCAGGCACAAAGCCAAACTCAACTGGTATTCCCCGGGCATTTATCATCACCTGAACTTTCACACCATAAAAATACCGGCGCATGCTACTTTGTTTGCCACGTCACTGTTCTCCTTGGAGCAACTTACAGCGACCGATACGAATATTGTCACATACCGCTACCGGGAAGGAATCGATTACGTATTCTGATGCCCCAGCCATGCTTTTTAACTCATTACCCAACTGCCAGAACATAGAAAAAGCCAGTTCGCTCACCGAATGTAGCCGCCGGTTAAAACGGCTTTTGTCAAGCATCTTCGGAACCATTTTTGTCATTTTCATAAAACTCCGGGCATTATCCAAATGACCTCCAAATAAAGAGCTGATACCAGTGCCGTTGTTATAATTTCACTGTCACTTACCTTGCGGCGCTCATCTTCTTTATGACCTATTCCTTTTAAAATATCATCTATAATACAGTAAATACCTATAATTTTATCCCCTGTGAGCATTGATAATCGAATTTTAAGTGTGGTAACTCAAAATTATGTTTTATCAATGCTCTTTTTCTTACTCTTTAACTAGCAACTTAGGTTAATTAATAAAGTCTATAGAACTCCATTTATTGCAAACTCGTAAGACGTAAGAAAAATGGCTATTAAAACGGCAGATCTTCACTACTTTCGAAATAACTATCATCTGCCCCCAAGAATGTTCTTAATTGCTTCAGTTTTTCCAATAGCTCGTCAAATGTGAGTATTGTGATATTTTTAGAGTTGCCCCGAAATAACTCAAAAGATTTTCTTTCACTCGCAATTGCCATCGATCTGCCAACTACTAGAACGCCTACAACTGAATAAGTTTCGATATCATATATACCACTTTCGTCTTTCAAGGACGCTATACTCTTTTGAAATTTGTATATCTGATCAAGTAGCTGATTGGTGGCACCGGAAAGATCAGAAGATGGGGAATGTACATCTTGACGATAGGTCGCAGCACCCAGAAGTCTTGTAGTTGGTTTTTTCATCTCTATAATTGCAGCATTGTTACTTATGCTATTCTTGACCAAAAAATCCGTGATTTTATCACCGCCTCCTGCAATTTTTCGGCCGCCAACATACGCGTGACGATGAACTTTGATGATTGGCACACCAAAAGCCATGTTCAATATAAAAGGGTTTTCCTCAAATAGTCGTTGCCAGCGAAATTCTTCTAAATCCAGTTCCAGCATTTCGTCGAATTTTCTTATCAAATCCTCAAGCGTGACCAGGTCAATATCCTTACGCAACTTCACAAGTTTGCCCGGTTGTTCCTGCAACATCTTTCTGCTATTGGCTGTCACGATTTCTACCGCTTCGTTCTGCCTCTGACGACTTACTTCATTTAATGGTCTCAACGCAGTCTTTGTAATTCGCTCATTGACATTGGTCTTCTCCAGGTTGACCGTATGACTTGAGGATTGACCTATAAATTCCAGCAAGATCTCAGCGACTACGTCATGCTTTGTCGATGACGAAATCTTGCTTGCTCGGGCAGAGATTTTATCAATGGTCTTCTGAAGGGTGCGTAAATCTTTCTCATTAATGGTCATGGCCTCCAATTCCCTATCATATGATGTTGGCTCATGCTTCATTATATAAAGATGTTTGGCGCCTAACGTTTCTATAAAAGAAGCTATTTGATTGTATTTCTTTAAAAATCCTAATCCATAATTATAGTTTTCAATAAATACATCCGGAAGATTCGCAAATATGTCTTCCACATCTGCAACGTCTAATTCATTAGAATTGTAATTCTGGATTTCGACCGTGATTGCTGTCAGACCATAATACTTGGGTTGCATTGTGTATAAGCCGCGACCCTTGAATGGAAAAAACGTAAAAGCCGTCTTTTCCAAACTCATCTGGGCAATGAGTCGTTTATATTCCTCCCGACTGTCGTGTCCTCGTGGAAGTGCTTCTTCTGGAGGTGTAAATATCACATTATAACCCTGTTGGTTCTTTATAACTTCAATATTTCCGCTTTCGCCTACAGTATATTCATGTATTGGTCGTGCCATAATTGCTAGTATTGTATCCTGTTCCAGTTACGTGTTTTTTGCTGACTCAAAATATACAATTATTTTTTGTGAGTCCTGTTCTCGGAGTCAATATAAAGCCCCAGCAATAGCATATTGAAGGCTTCTGGTTGTACCCTAAAAGAGCAGAAAAGTGATTGAAATATCGGACATTGTAGAGATAAAATCTTCACTCCTGACATATCCTTATTCTTGAGCGATTAGAACAAAGTGATTTACTCTCCTTATTTGATATCCATGATTTTTTATATCATAATAAATCCCCTCAGGAAACAGCAGTCTTTGAATCCTTCTTTTGTCGTCAAGACTGCAGGAATTCCATAAAACACTAAGCCCGTTTTTCAGTTTTTGCAATGAACTTTCAAGCAGTTTTGCCTGGTCAGATACCTTTGGCAGCACTGCCTCCAATTCCTTTTCAACTACCTGTATTTGCTTTGTCAAATAGGTTGAAGTGAGGTCATATATTTCCATGCTCACTTCTCCCAAACCATAACGGATTTTCAGCGCCTTCCTTTTTTCTTCCAGTGCTTTTAATTGTGACTCCACTGTATAATTGTTACCAGGCGCTGCATTATGATAATAGTTGAAGAGCTTTGTTAGTTGCAATGCTATTAATGGAATAATATAATCCGCAATATGATACTTATCAAGCAAGTCAAGAAACAGGTCATGTGCGCCTCTTCTTCTGGATTTTGGCGTAGTATTGGCATTTAAACTGACTCCTTTACATTTCTGACAACAATAGTAATGAAGGTTTTTTTTATGGATCATGTATCCAGTTAGATAGTTGTCACAATTATTGCATTTTAATAATCGCAATAAAGGTCGATTTGCTTTCTCCTTTTTGTGTTGATACCCCGAATGGTTGTTCTCCAACAGTTGCTGGACCTTAATAAAAACTTGTTTAGTAACAAGGGGCTCCCAATTCCCTTTTACGGGTTCAGTAAGCATGCGGTTTATATTGATTCCACAGTAAAATGGGTTCCTCCATATGGAACTCAGCTTCTGCGGACTGATTTGAAGCCCCCTTACACTGAGTTTTTGGATAATCTGCGCATCACTGTAGAGGCCGGAAGCTTTCCACTGCCATGCTTGCGCTAGTAGTTCCCCTTCCTTATTGATCACTATTTTCTGCTGCCGTCGAAAAAATATTTCACTCCGTACCCGCGGCCCGTAATGATCATACCCTATAGGAGTGACACCTAGCCGGTAACCCTTTTGTACATAGGCCATCATGCTGGGAATCAGGATCTCTTTTCTTTCCAGGTTCTCTTTATACGCATAAAACAGGCTCTCATAGATAGCTACCTTTCCTCTTTCTGTTGTAGTTGATATTCCGCTACACACTTCGATCAGATGAACACCCAACTCCTCTACCAGCCGGTTCACCAGCCCAATGGCATTACCTCCGGAACGGGAAAAACGACTCATTTTATAAACCAGAATGGCATAGGGCTTTTGGGGACTGCTCTCTACCTTGGATATCAAGCGCCTGAACTCTTTACGGGTAAAATCGGATTTGGCGCTTTCATAGGTTCCCCCAAACTCTTCGGTGATACTGTAACTGAATTTGGCAGCATATGTTCTGTTTGCGGTTAACTGATTTTCAACGCTGGAATTCTGCTGGAACTGCTCTTTAGAGCTTACCCGAGAGTAAATCCAGACAAATAGCTCACTTTTCGTGGTTACACGTTCTTTAGGGATAAATCTTTGGAAATAGTCAAACGGATTCATTGCTTTCAAAATAAGAACTATATAATACCTGGCTTATTTCGTAGACAAATGCAATTAGTTCGACTCGCTGCTTTGGCGACAAGCATCTGAAATATTCCAGTGCGTTGATATCCTCTTCGGTCAACATTAACTCACGCTCATCCGGGATACCTGTCCGTTCAATCCATTTGTTATTCATACTTATTGATTAGAGTACTCCCAGATTAAAAAGTTACATAACCGGCGATAAAATATCATTATGAGTGAAGCTGCACATCTGAAGCGATGCTCCTGTTCCCTGGGTAAGTTTACTCCTGGTCGACTCAGATGTATGACATTTGCTGAGGTACAAATGAATACGGAAATTTGGTAAAGGTTACGAATTTCTGTGTATGGAATATGAGCAAGAGTTAGCCAGGATATTTATATCAAATACACTCAAGTGAATGAAAATATCGTAAGTTATTTCCTATCTAACGATATCTCACCTTTTCTGTTTATCTGTAATTTACTTTTGTCTTTATTGCACCGAGTAGAAAAAAAAGTGACAGACAGAGTAGAATGCAAAAATTATTCTTGTATTTCCTTTTCACTCAAAATGCCAGGATGACAGTCGGGTAATTCGCTAAACCTGAGAAAATCTTCTATAATGTCGTTAGATAATTTTCCCGACTCGGCTACAGGTTAAAACCGGAAATGCAGTACAAATAAGCATTACCGGTTTTTTATTT
>CAYLVR010000154.1:0-2199 GCA_964387165.1 uncultured Chitinophagaceae bacterium
TAAATCCACACTCCCCCTTTGAAAAAGGGGATGACGCAACCTGGGCCTAATCAAAGATTGCAGGGGGATTTTCTATATATTGCAAGAATCAAACCTTTCAATATTTAATTGCCCGGGTAATGGCTCTAAAACTCATAGATCATGGTTCACCAGAATACCTCAAGATGGTGCAACTGCGCAACGATATCCTGCGCAAGCCCCTGGGACTGAGTTTTTTGCCTGAAGAACTGGAGAAAGAAAAGGAAGAAATACTGATCGCAGCTTATGAAGAAGAAAAAATGCTGGGGTGCTGCATGCTTATCAAAATGGAGCCCGGAACAGTCCGTTTAAGACAAATGGCCGTTCTGAATTCTTTACAGGGAAAGGGCATCGGTCGCGCATTAATGCAATTTGCCGAAAATATTGCCCGCGATATGGGATACCGCACCATCACCATGCATGCACGTAAAACAGCCACAGGCTTTTACGAAAAGCTGGGGTACAAGGTAAAAGGGGAAGAGTTTGAAGAAGTAACCCTTCCCCATGTAGTCATGGAAAAAAGCCTGGTGATTATTTAACAAACTTTATCGAGAACGGATATTTATAAAACTTTCCTTCGCTGGCTTTGATGGTCGCGATGATTATAAATATAAGATCGACGATAATAACCGCAGGAATAAGAATAAGCCCTATAACAAAAAATATCAGCACCCAGCTAATTATATAGGCTATCAGGAAAGTCAGCTGAAAATTCAGCGATTCTTTTGCATGAGCAGTTACATAAGGCGAACTGTCTTTCTTAACTAAGTAAATAATCAAGGGTGCAAGAAATCCACCAACGATACAAAGAATATGGGCCAATATACCCATTGTTTTATCTTCACTTGAGGGAGTAACTAATGCTGGTTCCTCTGTACCAAGAAGGCTGTTTTGATCGGTCATGATGGAAGTTTTTTCGAATTTAAACAATTTTGGTACAAGTTGCTTAGCCTTTGGCGAAAACACCTGCGCCAGAACCCATCTTCCATCAGAATCGTTGGTGCAAACAATCAGAATCACTACCGGAGGTGTTCCGGTACAAGGTCAGGCAAGTGATGTTCCATTCGGTAGTGTGTCAATTTGAGGGGGAAGAAAGGGCATCCTGTTTCAAGCTGACACCCTCCATTCCTTTCAGGAACTTCAGAATATCCTGCATAGATTTTACATTATCCACTATTAACATGAACAGTTTACCGGATTGCTTGAGCCTCGCCTTATTTGTGCCCTTCTGTATATATTCGAGTATCGAATTAAATATATCACTTTCAAAATAAGGTGATTCGGGATTATTGATAAAATAACATTTCAGTGTGTCATTTTTTAATAACAATCTTTCGAAGCCCAGTTGTACAGCTATTTTCCTGCATCTTACGGTGTCAAACAGGTCTTTTACTTTTTTAGGTACGGGACCAAACCTATCCTGCATTTCGGCTTCAAATTCCATTAGCTCTTTGTCGGTATCGCAATTATCCAATCGGGTATATAACGATAACCTTTCAGTCACACTCTCTACATAGCTATCAGAAATTAATATTTCAAGATCTGTATCTATTGTACAATCCTGCACATAATTTTCCTGCTTCGAAATTTCTTCTTTAAATAGTTCTCTGAATGATGTGCGTTTTAATTCTTTAATTGCTTCCTCCAATATCTTCTGGTACATTTCAAAACCAATATCTGCCATGAATCCGCTTTGTTCTCCTCCTAATAAGTTACCTGCACCACGTATATCCAGGTCACGCATCGCTATCTGGAAACCTGAGCCCAGGTCGCTATGCTGCTCTAGAGTTTGCAAGCGCTTTTTAGAATCGTTTGGCAATGTGCTTAATGGGGGCGCCAGTAAATAACAGAACGCTTTTTTATTACTTCTTCCCACACGACCCCTTAATTGGTGGAGATCGCTTAATCCAAACTGGTGCGCATTATTTACTATAATAGTATTTACGTTTGGAATATCTACTCCGCTTTCAACAATATTTGTACAAACTAATACATCGTATTTTTTATCGATGAAATCGAGAATTCTTTCTTCGAGTTCGTGGCCTTCCAGTTGGCCGTGCGCGTAACCAATGCTTAAATCGGGGCACAAACCCTGGATCATCACACTTATTTCCGGCAAACCCATTACACGATTATGAATAAAAAACACCTGCCCCCCACGCTCGGTTTCATAATAAATTG
>CAYLVR010000154.1:2209-9024 GCA_964387165.1 uncultured Chitinophagaceae bacterium
TTCTATTGGCTGCCTGTTTGGCGGCGGAGTATTAATAATACTAAGATCCCTTGCACCCATTAAACTGAACTGCAGCGTTCTTGGAATAGGAGTGGCTGTTAGGGTTAAACAATCAACATTTGTTCTTAATGTTTTTATCTTCTCTTTGTGCCCCACACCAAACTTCTGCTCCTCATCAATAATTAATAAACCAAGATCCTTGAATTTTACACTATTGGCTAATAATCCATGTGTGCCAATGATAATATCTATTTTTCCTTCTTCCAGTCTTTTAAGTGTTTCTTTTTTCTCTTTGGCCGATTTAAACCTGTTGATATAATCTACAGTGACGGGAAAATCCTTTAATCTGTCCTTAAATGTTTTATAATGCTGAAACGCGAGAATAGTTGTTGGAACCAAAATAGAAGCCTGTTTACCATCCAGACATGTTTTAAAGGCGGCGCGGATAGCAATTTCTGTTTTTCCGAAACCCACATCGCCACATACAAGCCTGTCCATTGGCGAAGCTGATTCCATATCTTTTTTTACATCTTCAGTTGCCTTACCCTGGTCGGGAGTATCTTCATAAATAAAAGATGCTTCCAACTCATGCTGCATGTAGTTATCGGGACTATGAGCAAATCCATTTTGCGCTTTTCTCTGCGCATACAACTGGATAAGATCGAAGGCTATTTCCTTAACCTTTGTTTTTGTTTTTTCTTTTAATTTCTGCCAGGTGTCGCTGCCCAGTTTGTTTATTTTGGGAACGGTTCCTTCTTTGCCTGTATATTTTGATATTTTATGGAGCGAATTAATATTAACATATAAAATATCACTGTCGCGATAAATAATTCTTACTGCTTCCTGGAGTTTGCCGTTGGCTTCTATTTTCTGTAAGCCACTATACACTCCCACTCCATGGTCTATATGCGTTACATAATCCCCCGGTTGCAATTCTCTTAATGTACGAATGGTAAGGGCTTTATTTTTATTATAAGCCTGCTTAACCTTGTATTTATGGTAGCGCTGGAATATCTGGTGATCGGTATAACAAACTGCTTTTACATCTTCATCAATAAATCCCTGGTGAATAGAAACGGCGATCGGAGTGAAATTGATTTCTACTTTAAGGTCTTCGAATATACTGTGCAGCCTTTCCAACTGCCTGGCATTTTCCGCAAACAGGTATAATCCGAAACCTTTACGTTCCCATTCTTTTAAATCCCTGATAAGAAAATCGAATTTCCTGTTGAATGAAGGCTGTTCTTTTGTACGAAATTCTATTTCTACAAAATTATCATAGGTAGAACGATGGCCAAATTCTATTGTATGGCGTTTAGCAATTTGTTCCTCTAATACTGATGCGGTAACAAAATCATTGGCACCCAGCTTTACTCTTTCTTCCGAATCTTCTTCTTTAATATTTGTTGAAGGGGTGAGGTCGAGAAATAATTGCAGATCTTCTTCCTGAGTCAACACTCTTTCTTTTGTCAGTTCCCAATCCTGAATCCACACAATTGTATTCTCCGGGAGATAATCCAATAAAGATATCTTTTCCCCGTCGTTGAATTGTGTTTCAACATTCGGGATAATGGTTACCTGTAATAATTTTCTTTCGCTTAACTGTGTTTCGGGATCGAATATCCTTATACTATCTACATCATTTCCGAATAATTCTATACGATAAGGTTTTTCATTTCCGAAAGAATATATATCGAGGATGCCTCCGCGTAATGCGAATTGTCCGGGCTGGTACACAAAATCAGATCTTTCGAAACCATAGTTGACCATCTTCTCCATTAATCCATCAACATCAATCGTATCAGCAGTTTTAATATGAATAATATTGCCTGATAATGTTTTAGGTAACACTACTTTTTCGAATATAGCTTCCGGATAGGTAACGATGATTTTTTTGTTGCCACCGGCAGATAGTTTTGTTAATGCTTCTGTGCGTAGCATTACATGGCTGCTATTCAGCAGACTGAAATTTTTTCGATTACGAAAAGACGATGGAAAATAAAAAAGATCCAATGCGTTGGTGAGGTTCTCTAAAGTATTTTGTAGATAAGCAGCCGTTTCGCCGTCTTCGCAGATAACCAGGTGATTGAGGCCGGTAAAGGACTCATTCAAAAAAGCCGATGCTATAAGGAAAGCGGGTGAGCTTCCCCGGAGGTTTTTACAGTAAATATGCTGGGTTTGGGGATTAGAGAGCCTGTCCGCCAATTGAAAAAGGCGGGGATTATTATTAGTGAAAGACGATAACAACGTCGGCAGATTCATATCAGCGACAGCAAAGGTAGTTAAATCCTTCGTTTTCAAAGGAGGCCTTTGCATGTTACTAACTGCTGGGGGATTTCAGTACATTTAACGAAACATAACGAATGCAACCATGGCGCACGGCAAGGGTCATAAGAATTGAGGATGAAACATCTTCAACTAAAAGATTCTGGTTCGAAATACCGGAGTTGGACAATTTCGACTTTAAACCAGGGCAGTTCGTAACACTTGATCTTCCCATCCACGAAAAGCCCGCCCGACGCTGGCGCAGCTATTCAATTGCCTCATGGCCCGATGGCACCAATGTATTTGAACTGGTCATCGTTTTACTGGAAAACGGCGCCGGAACAAATTATTTATTCAATAAAGTACATGTGGGCTCTGAAATTCCATGCCGCGGGCCGCTGGGGGTATTCACTCTTCCCGAAACCATAGATAAGGATCTGTTTTTTATATGTACAGGAACTGGTATAGCACCCTTCCGTTCGATGGTGCATTATATTTTATTGAATAATGTTCCTCATAAAAATATTTACCTGATTTTCGGATGCAGACTTTTATGCGATGGATTATATGGGCAGGAATTAAAACAACTGGAAAATAAAGTTTCCTCATTTAATTATCTTCCTACTTATTCAAGAGAAGATAAAGAAGATATACGCAAAGGATATGTGCATCATGTTTACGAGGAAATTATCAAAGGAAAAGGAAATCCGGATGCTTCATTTTACTTATGTGGATGGAAGAATATGATTGATGAAGCGAAACAACGGATTATTGCATTGGGTTATGAGAGAAAAGCGATACATCAGGAGTTGTACGGATGAAAACCACCGCCGGTCGCGTTTCAGGGTCACCGGTGCACAGCCTCTGTTGGCACACTCACCTTTGAATTGCTTGCGCTAAAACTTCTTCCGGTACCCTAGCCATAGGCCCTGGCAGACTTACTTCACCTGTCTGTTGTTTTCGTCTTTAGCGTTCATCGGGATGACAGGTATCCTTGGCTCTTTCAACTGCTTCACCATTATGGCCCGTTCTTTCTGAAGCTCAAGAATTTCCGCGTGATTGTTCAGCATTTCTTTTTCAAGACCCAGTACTTTCCTTTTATATGACTTTAATTGGGAACCCCGCAGAAAGAAGCCAGCTGCGAAAGCGCAAAGCAAAAGCCCGGCAAGTAAAAGAATGGGAATCGTTAATTCGATAGCAAGCATATAGCTTTTTTTAGGTATTCAATTATGATACGGATTATAAATCCCTATCAATATACATAATCTTTGTGCAAAAGACAAGCCATTGAAAGCCGGCTTCCTTTAGACCTAAGATGCCAGAAACAAAAACCGGAACTTATGACACCTGTTTTTGCACCATATTTTTTATCTCGCTGATTGCCACCCTTTCCTGCTGCATTGAGTCTCTGTAACGTATGGTTACTGTCCCATCTTCCTTGGTTTGATGGTCAACAGTCACACAGAACGGGGTACCGATTGCATCCATTCGGCGATATCTTTTCCCAATAGCATCTTTTTCCTCATAAAAACACCTGAAATGAGGCTTGCATTCGTCCATTATCTGCCGGGCTATTTCAGGAAGTCCGTCTTTTTTCAGAAGTGGCAGAACCGCCAGTTTTACCGGGGCCAGGTTTGCGGGTATTTTTAACACAACTCTTTCGTCCTGTTTTTCCGGAGTACTAAGATCTTCTTCCGTATATGCATTGCTCATGATCAGTAAAAACATCCTGTCTAAACCAATCGATGTTTCAATTACATATGGAATGTAGTTGCCATACGGTTTTCCTGTTGCAGGATCCACATCATTATCAAAATACTGCTGTTTTTTTCTGCTGTATTCCTGGTGTTGTTTTAAATCGAAATCTGTACGACTGTGAATGCCTTCCACTTCTTTAAATCCAATAGGAAATTCATATTCAATATCACATGCAGCATCTGCGTAGTGTGCGAGTTTAACGTGATCGTGGTAGCGATATTTATTGGCATCGATCCCTAAACTCAGGTGCCATTTCAATCTTTCCTTTTTCCAGTATTCGTACCACTCTTTTTGTGTGCCGGGACGAATAAAGAACTGCATCTCCATTTGTTCAAATTCCCTCATTCTGAATATAAACTGCCGGGCAACAATTTCATTACGAAATGCTTTACCCACCTGTGCAATACCGAATGGAATTTTCATTCTCGCAGTCTTCTGCACATTTAGGAAATTAACGAAGATACCCTGTGCAGTTTCAGGTCGCAAATACACTTTATTATCTTCATCGTCTGCAGAAACAGTAGAACCAAATTCTGTTGAGAACATCAGGTTAAATTGCCTCACATCGGTCCAGTTAGAAGTACCGCTAATGGTGCATTTAATTTTACTGTCTTCTATTAATTTTTTTAAAGCGTCGTAATCGCTTGTTGCAAGAAGAGCATCCATTTGTTTAAGCAAATTATCTGCACCTTCTTTATCATTATTCTTTTCTAAAAGGTCCGCCTGCGCTTCAATTAAATGATCCACACGGTATCTTTTCTGTGAATCTTTATTATCGATCATAGGATCGCTGAAATTATCTACATGGCCGCTTGCTTTCCAGGTGGTGGGGTGCATAAAAATAGCGGCATCTATCCCCACAATGTTTTCCTGCAACTGGGTCATGCTTTTCCACCAGTAGTCCCGGATATTACGTTTGAGTTCTACACCCCATTGCCCATAATCGTATACTGCGCTGAGGCCATCATAAATTTCACTTGACTGAAATACAAATCCGTATTCTTTGCAATGCGATATTATCGCCTGGAACCTGTTATTGTCTGTAGCCATAAGGCGGCAAATATAAATATGTTTTGTGATGATCAATTGAGACGCTGTCCATAATTACTCTCCAGATGTATGGTATAAATGTTCAAATGGAGAGAGATAGTTGAAGCTTGCCTCCGGATCCGAAAAAGTAAAATTAGGAAAGATATATTCGGCCGGTTTAAAAAAATGATTGATATTTGATAATAAATATATAATTTAGTTTAACGTCAGTACCTTAAACTAAACTTCATTACTAACACATTAATATTAGATTCTATGAGAATTCTGCTTTTTATAGCATTAATTACTTTATGCTTCGGCTCTTTTGCACAAAATGCTGATGACGATTATCCTTCCACCACGGCAGGTATTTTAGGAGCTGTTAATTTTTCTAAATTCAATATTAAAAACGGGAACGCCGAATATAAATTTGACATAGGGTATAGCGGTGGCGTATGGGTAAATGTTCCCCTGGGAAAGGTTGGTTCATTTGAGCCCCAGATTATGTATTCAGCTTACAACTATAAGCCCAAAAGCGGTGCTGTAAATCCTAATTTTGATGGTAGCATGCAATACCTGTCAATACCGTTACTGGTTAAGCTTCGTCTCACCAAGCATCTTGGTGTAACCTTCGGGCCCCAGTTCGATTACCTATTAAAAGTGAGCAAAGATGATGCATACTCCAGAGGAGATTTCGCAAAGAACAGCACTTATTTAACCGGAGGTGTTGAAGTAACCCCGCGTGGAAGATTAACTATTTTTGGCAGGTATCTTCATGGAACCACCGATCTTGATCATTCAGGCAGCGGACTTGTCCCATCTCGATTAGAATTTTATAACAGGCATATTCAGGCCGGCCTAAAATTCAAATTATTGGGTAAAAAGGCTACTCCTCCACCTCCACCTGCCGCCCCTGTTCCACCACCACCTCCTGCTCCTGAACCTGTTAAAGAAGTTGATACAGATGGAGATGGAATAAATGATACCGATGACAAGTGCCCTACAGAAGCTGGCACTGCTAAATACAACGGCTGTCCTGTTCCAGATACAGATGGTGATGGAATAAATGATGATGATGATAAATGTCCAACAATTGCCGGCGTAAAAGAGAATGATGGATGCCCTGCAATACCGAAATTAAATGCAGCAAGCATACAATTCGTAACCGGAAGCTCTAAGTTAACAGCAGGTGCTGTAAAAGAATTAGATGATATCGTTTCTTACATGAAAGAATATCCTGAAGTTACTTTGCAGGTGAACGGTCATACTGATAATGTAGGTAAAGAAGAATTGAACCAGACGCTTTCAGAAAAAAGAGCCGCTTCAGTTGTTGATGCATTAGTTAAAAAAGGAGTAGATGCTTCAAAATTAACCTCCGAAGGTTTTGGTATGAGTCAGCCTGTTGCAGATAACAGCACTCCTGCGGGCCGTACAAAAAACAGAAGAGTGGAATTTAAATTCAGTCAGCAACCGAAATAAATTATCAACTTGTTTTAAAAAGGGTGTATCGAATTTTGATACACCCTTTTTTTATTCGGATACCTGATAGAGAAAGTTTTCGTTTACGTGATTTTCAGGTCCTTCAAAATAGAATACTTCCTCTTTTATCCGCATAAATTTTACTTGGCAACGGAATCATTTGAGTTTTTCGTTGTTACGATGACGATCGGCATCCCGATTGGTTTTCTTTTCAAAATTTTTATTGAGCGCATCGGTAAGATCTACACCTGTTTGATTGGCCAGGCAAAGCAAAACCCATAATA
>CAYLVR010000155.1:0-8914 GCA_964387165.1 uncultured Chitinophagaceae bacterium
CACCGGTATAATAAGCCCAATAGCTTTTCTGGTGAATAGTAATAGGATCTGTATTTCCCATAATTATTAATCCAGACCAGTATTGAGGTGCCAGCGTCCTTCCTTTGGCTGTTTTAAAATATTCAAGTTTTGCCAATCTTAGGGCCTCATCTTTTTTTAGTCCTTTTAATAGATTCTTATAAAAAGAATCTGCAATAGTGGCGCTGGTTTGTTCGTCTATCTTCCATAATCCGGTAAGGATACTTTCACTGCCGGCATAATTAAATGCATGAGCAAGGGAAATCATTCCCTCTCCATCTTTAAATCCAGGTTTTCCCGACTCGCAGGCAGTTAATACCGTTAATTGGGAACGAATATCGCAGCCGTAAATATCAAACAGGAACAATGAGTTCTCATCCGTTGCGTTATCTGGTTCTTTTGAAAAAATCAGTCTTGATAATTCAGGGTAGTTATTATTTGATTCTGCATGGGTACCTATATGAATAATGGTATGGTTGCCTGCATTTTGTTTGAAAGAGCGGGTGGTAGATGCTGTTTCAGCATACAACCCTCCCCCGAATATAGCATGCATTTTTTCAGCAAGCTGGTGTGTGAAGGGCAGGGGTAGCAACGATAAATAGGATTTGTCGAGATACATAGAATCCTTCACAGCTTTTGTGTAGGCTTTTTTATGTGCATCGTTAAATCCTGGAACAAAACCAATAAAGTTTTCTTTTGCTTTTAATATTTCATTATTGTTTTGTAGAAGAAAGAGACTGTATATATAAGAGAAATTATATTTATTGATAAGACTTGTTGCTGTTATTCCTGCAAAATCATTTGTTTTAGACGGTGTAAGTGATTCGAAGCTAATATTATATAATATGCCATCGGGGATGATCACAATATTGTTGTTAAGAATATCATCGGCTACCGGTGCCCATAACTGGTCGTATAGCTCATGTAATGTATTAGATGTGATCTTTGCATCCATCCATTTGTCTGACAATAATTCGATTTTTTTCTGCAGATCGGTATTGTCGAGAATATGTAGTTTTTTAATTTTATTATCAGCCACAAGGGCCAGCAGTTTATCGCCTGCGAAGAAATATCTTATTACTGTTGTTCCTATTGGAATACTATGTCTTATTTCTTCGAGCGATTTAAAAATAGAACCAAACCGCATCTGGTGATAATGGGGATAATTATTTTGAAGCCATGCTAAATAATTGTTCCAGTCGTTTACTGCATTCAGGTAATCGCGGGTTCCCAACTGCTTACCTTTTTGTAAAGCGGCAGGTATTGCTTTTTTGAGCCTGGCTTCTTGCTCAATCACTGATTTTGGCACACTGGAATAACTCGCTTCCAGGTGTTTGTCGAGCCTTGAACGAATTCGGTTATATATCCCTGATTCATGCAGGCTCACCAATTGATCCAGGTATTTATTATCTTTTGTTAACTGCTGTAGTTCAAGTGTGATTTTTTGAATAAAATCCAGCAAATCACTATGATCAGCGATCATTAGGTTAACGTCTTGTTCGTCCTGGATAATATTTTTTCTTCTTTCTATTAATCTTAATGCTTCCTGTAGGTTATTATTTATTTTCTCGAGACCTGCTACATCTTTAACCTTCAGGCTCGCATATTCTGCCTTTCCACGTAATAGTATGGCCCTTGGTTTTTTTATTTCTGACAAAATCGAATCGAGCAGTGTTTCACTATTGGTTATTTTTTTATTTACTTTTTCAATAGCCTGGCTGCCGTAATCATAAGATTTCTTATAATCGCCTGCGGCATAATATACCTCTGCAAAATTTAACAGGTGATAAAATGGAAGTAAAGAGTTTTCATCTTCTGTTTTTACAACGTATTGGTAAGCTTTTTGTGCTTTTTTAATTCCTTTTGCTGTGTTGTTATTCTCTGCATAAAATAATGCTGAATTACGCAGGAATTCGAGGTAGATCATATCATAATCGCCCTGTGCGGCAGCGTCGTACAAACTATCTGCTTTTTCGTACCATATTGCAGCCGTATCATCTTTTTTTATTTGATCGTAGATGAGAGCCAATCCATAGCATGCATCACCTTCCCAGAATAAGTTATGTTCTTTTTCTTTTTCAAAGGAAGCCAGGCCTTTTTTCAGGAATTTAATGGCCTTATCATAATCGCGCATGGCATAATACAATTGGCCGATCAATACTTCCGATTTATACACCGCATCATTTCCTGGCGGTAATTGTTTTTGTTTCTGCTCGTAAGAATACCAGAGCAGGTCATGGGTTTTGCTGTAGTCGCCAAGTTCTTTATAAATACCTCCTAAGTTATCAGTTACTTCGAACTGGAAAAACAGTGCTGATTCTTTTTTAGGGTGAGGTTCTTTGCTGGCGAGGAAAAGTTTTACATTTTTAATAGCGGCATCCATACATTCGATGGATTTTGTGGTATTACCTTCTATCCTGTGCACACCTGCGAGAGTGTTACTGGTGAGCGCCGTTCTGAAATATTTGTTGAATGGAGTCGGCTCCATTTTTTCAATCAGAGCCAGTGCGTTGTTAAGATAATACAGTGCGCTGTCCATCTTAGAGCTGTACCAGCATTTTATTCCCTGATCCCTGTAACTATTGTAAATTTCTTCTATCTTTTCCTGATCCGTGGGTTGGGCGATAATTACATTGGCCCATGTGAGCAGACTAATGATAATTAGTGTAAAATACTTTTTAACGGTCATGATTTTTTAGAGAGGTTAAGAGGATTTCTTTATCGGGATGATTCGATTTTTCTATCCATTTTATGGCATCGTTTATTTTATCATCTCCAATAAGGGCGAGCCCCAGATACCAGCAGGCATCATTATTAAAGGCGCTGGTTTCGTCTAAAGCTACTTTTTCGTAGTAAGGAATGGATTTTTTAATTTCTTTCTGAGCCAGGTACGCAGAGGCTGTAAAATATAATAATGTATCGTTAGCTGCCTGCAGGCTTATCAACATTTCCCATTCTGTTGCAGCCTCTTTGTATTTCCCCATTTTATAATTGATCATCGCCCTGTCGAAATTATATTTGTCTGAGCCACCCATTGTAGTAATCAGACCGGGATCCACCGAATAATATTTTGCAAACAACTGTGTATGTTCGCTTTTATGGTCCATAAATACCCACACAAGCGTTGTTACGATAATTAGTGCTGCTGCAATGGCGCGCCATTGGGTATTAAAAAAGGTTTTATTTTTCTGCAAGCCTTCATGGAACGCTGGCATTTTATCCTGCAAGGTTTTTTCCATGATGCCAAGTAATAATAATCTTACCTCGTACACTTTTTTTGCGAGGTCACTATCAGAAGTGATTTCATCTTCAAAGGAAAGTTTTTCCTCTTGAGGCATTCGCTCCATTAAATAGCTTTCAATGCGTGTATATAGTTCTTCGGATATGTTTTCACTGTGTTCCAATATGCTATGGTTTTATTTTTAATAGCGCCCTCAATCTTTCAATACAGCGATATTTATTATTTCTTGCGGTTGCTTCGGTCCAGTTCATGGCAGCCGAAATTTCTCTTAGTGATTGTTTGTGATAATAAAATTTAGTTAGGACGGTACGGCAGTTTTCACCCAGTTCACCCAGTTTATCTTTGATGGTTGATACGAATTCGTTTTCTTCATCTGAAATATCATCTGATGCTTCAAAATCTGTGTTTTCCGGTATAGCCACCATTCTCTTCGATTTGCGCGTTCTTAAATGGTCTATCCATTTATTCTGGGCAATACGATAGAGGTAAGCGGAAAATGAGGCTGTATTTTCCGGTATAAACTTGTTTAACTGAATATTCCGCCACATGGCAATAAACGCTTCCTGGTAAATATCCTTCGCATCATCTTCGTCACCATTATTGGCGAGTATATATATTTCCACACGTTTAAAATTCGACTGATAAAGAGACTTCATCGCCGATTCATCATTGCCTTTTATGGCATTCAGTTGTTCAAAATGGTTTAGGTTAGTAAGAGTATCTGAGCCCATATATTGATACGGGGAAAGATACATATTTTTAGTACACCTACCTTTATAGCAAAACCCTTCTTTTATGGTCGACAAACCACCCCGGCCACGCTGTACCATCAATTCTAAGCATTCGGCTGTGGGCCTGGCCACCCCTCCACTGGACTGGCAGTTTACTTATATTAATCGGGTTTAATATGCAGATGTCATCACTTCCCGGGAATTAGTTTTCAAGTTCAGGGCGAACTTCGATGGTATCGGGAACGATATAGATGTTGCTGTCGAACAGTTTCTGAATACCTGAAAGATAGGATTCCGCTTCTTCGCGGTCTTTAAAGTTGCCGACTTTGAGACGGAAAAAAGGCGCCTGGTACATCATGTACGCTTTGAGTTCGGGAAACTGCCTGTAGATTTTTGTCTTTGCATCCAAGACCTTTGTACGATTATTAGAACTGATTACAAGGATCCGGAACCCGGCTGCTGACCTTCTCGAGTTTCTTGTTGTGATCTCGTTAATCTCGATCTGCTTATTCATCAACAAATCGATACGTGGATCTTTATGAATAATCACGCTGGTGGTATCCTGCGCGAACATGTTAAGTGTAATAAAAGAAATAATCGATATCAATGTTAATCTAATCATGATTGTTCTTTTACAATGGCCACTCCTGAGCTGGTTCCTATCCTGTCTGCGCCGGCATCAATATATATTTTGGCCGATTCATAGGATTTTATTCCGCCCGAAGCTTTGATTTTTATAGCAGATGGAAGATTGACCCTCATCAGTTGCACGGCCTCCAGGGTTGCCCCCGTTTGGGCGTATCCCGTCGAAGTTTTCAGGTAGTCCACACCCAGTTTCCCATAAATTTCACAACACTTTACAATTTCTTCATTTGTTAACACTCCCGATTCGATAATTACTTTAACGATACGGCCATGCTCATGAATTTTTTCAATTAACAGGTCCATTTCTAATTCAAGATAGTTCCATGAACCGCTTTTTAATGCTGCTAAATTAATAACAACATCCAGTTCGTCTGCTCCATCCTTTATAGCTCTTTCCACTTCTGCTAACTTCGCTGCGGCAACAGAATATCCAAATGGGAATCCTATGACCGTAGCCACTTTTACATTAGTGCTGTGCAATAATCCTTTGGCGTTTTTCGCAAATGGAGGAGGTACACAAACTGCAGCAAAATGATATTGTGCTGCTTCGCTGCAGAGTTTTTTTACGTCTTCAACAGATGTTGTAGGTTTTAGTACTGTATGATCAATATATGGGGCTACGTCCATTATGCTATAAGATTATCTGGCAGGGGCAGGTCTAGGCATCATCTTTACCGTGACAGTTCTTAAATTTCTTTCCGCTGCCGCAGGGACATAAATCATTTCTTCCCACTTTCGGGCCCACTTTAATTGGCGCCTGTTTTACTCCAACAGAAGGATCAATATAATCATTCTCATTCGCTGCATAATCATCGCCGCGGGCATCAACCTGTTCTTTATTGGCCTGTACACGGCTCATATCTGTTTTTTGCCGACGTCCTTCCCTGATCTGGTTTCCCTGTTGCTGTTCAACCGGAATATTACAGTGAGTTAAAAAGCTAACAATATTCCTATTAGTATCCGCATCCATATTTTTAAATAAGTCGAATGCTGTGATCTTATAAATCACCAGGGGATCTTTTTGTTCGAGATATGCAGTCTGCACACTTTGTTTCAGATCATCCATAGCTCTTAAATGTTCCTTCCACGAATCATCGATAATAGCAAGGGTAATTTGTCTTTCAAGTGCATTACTTAATTCAATGCCGTTGCTTGCAATTGTTTTATTAAGATTAGAGAGTACCTGTATTCCTTTTTTACCATCAGTAAAAGGGACAATAACATTTTCAATATGCGAACCCTGCTGCTGGCGGATATTCGTAAATACCGGTACTGCCTGTTTCTGTAGTAATTCTTTTTTGGACTGATAATGAGCAACGGCTTCCTGGTATAATTTTTCTGTTAATTCGTTTGCATTGCTTTTGCTTAATTCCTGTTCAGTGATAGAGGTGCTGATCCCGAAATTAACGATACCTGCTAATTCAAATCCTTCGTAATCCTGTTGTTCCTGGAATGAGGAAACAAGCCCTTCGGCTACTCCGTAAAATGCATTGTCCAGGTCAAGTGCAAGGCGTTCACCGAATAATGCATGACTTCTTTTTTGATAAACAACATTACGTTGTTTGTTCATTACATCATCATATTCAAGCAAACGTTTTCTTATGCCGAAGTTATTTTCTTCTACTTTTTTCTGTGCGCGCTCGATACTTTTTGTGACCATGCTATGCTGGATCACCTCACCTTCTTTATATCCGAATCTATCCATGATAGAAGCGATACGTTCGCTACCGAATAAACGCATTAGTTCATCTTCGAGAGAAACATAGAATTGTGTAGTTCCTGGATCACCCTGGCGACCGGCACGACCACGAAGCTGCCTGTCTACGCGACGGCTCTCATGCCTTTCGGTACCAATGATTGCAAGCCCGCCTGCTTCTTTAACGCCTGGCCCGAGTTTAATATCCGTACCACGACCGGCCATATTTGTTGCGATAGTTACTGCGCCTGCAAATCCGGCCTCAGCAACCACCTGTGCCTCACGAGCGTGTTGTTTTGCATTTAATACATTGTGAGGGATCTTTTTACCATGCAGCATTTTACTCAATAATTCACTTACTTCAACGGAGGTGGTACCAACAAGTACAGGGCGGCCCTCATTACGAAGTCTTTCAATTTCCTCAATTACGTATTTATATTTTTCTCTTTTGGTTTTGTATACAAGATCCTGGTGGTCATCTCTTATTGCAGGAACATTTGTTGGAACAGTAACTACATCCAGTTTGTAGATATCCCAGAATTCGCCTGCTTCTGTTTCAGCGGTACCGGTCATGCCACATAGTTTATGGTACATCCTGAAATAATTCTGCAATGTAATTGTCGCGTAAGTTTGTGTGGCGGCTTCTATCTTTACATTTTCCTTTGCTTCGATTGCCTGGTGCAAACCATCACTGTAACGGCGCCCATCGAGAATACGTCCTGTTTGTTCATCAACAATTTTCACTGCTCCATCCATTACTACGTATTCAATATCCTTATCAAATAATGTATATGCTTTTAATAATTGCTGAACGGTATGAATACGATCCGCTTTAGCAGAATAGTCGTTTAATATTAATTCTTTCTGCTGCAGTTTTTCATCTGGAGATAATTCTGCTTTTTCTACTTCAGCTAACGAAACACCAATGTCGGGGAGAGTGAAAAACTCAGCATCTTCTCCTGATTTGGTAATAGCCTGAATGCCTTTGTCGGTCAATTCAACTGAATTGTTCTTTTCATCGATATGGAAAAACAATTCTTCATCGACTTTAGACATTTCTTTTTGCTGGTCGGCGAGATAATGATTTTCCGATTTTTGCAATTTTACACGCACGCCCGGTTCGCTGAGGAATTTAATTAATGCAGAGTTTTTTGGAAGGCCACGAAACGCGCGCATTAATGAAAGTCCGCCGCTTTTTGGATCATCATCTCCTTCTGCAAATTGTTTTTTTGCTTCGTTGAGGAATTTATTGGTTACCTGGCGTTGCATTTCAAATAATTTCTCAACGCGGGGCTTTAATAAATGATATTGTTGTTCATCACCTTTTGGTACCGGGCCGGAAATAATTAATGGGGTACGGGCGTCATCAATTAATACACTATCCACTTCATCTACCATTGCATAATGGTGTTTGCGCTGAACCATTTCTTCGGGATTGTGCACCATATTATCCCTGAGATAATCGAAGCCGAATTCATTATTTGTTCCATAAGTGATATCGGCCTGGTATGCTTTTCTTCTTTCGTTGCTGTTCGGTTGGTGACGGTCAATACAATCAACTGTTAACCCGAGCCATTCGTAAATGGGACCGTTCCATTCAGAGTCACGACGGGCGAGGTAATCATTCACTGTTACAAGGTGAACACCTTCGCCTGCAAGTGCGTTTAAATATGCAGGAAGCGTGGATACAAGTGTTTTACCTTCACCTGTTGCCATTTCAGAGATCTTTCCTTCATGTAAAACAGTTCCACCTATTAACTGTACATCATAATGTACCATGTTCCATGTAACCAGGTTGCCACCTGCCGTCCATGTGTTTTTGAAAATGGATTGATCCCCCTCGATGCGAACGTAATCTTTTTGAACGCTTAAATTTTTATCCAGTTCAGTTGCAGTAGATACTATTTCAGAATTTTCTTTGAACCGGCGGGCGGTTTCTTTTACCACTGCGAATGCTTCGGGAAGAATTTCTTTGAGCACTTCTTCTATTTTAGCATCGCGGTCCTTTTTTAATTTATCTACCTGTTGATAGAGTTTATCCTTATCATTTATTTCGGCAGAAAGTTCTTCAGCCTGTTTTGTAATTGAAGCAATTTCTTCATCGATTGAAGCGATATGATCAGCTATTCTTTTTTTGAATATAATAGTTTTATTTCTCAGTTCGTCGTTGGATATGGATTGATAAGAAGCAAAATACTGATTAACGGAGGTAACGATTGGTTCTATTGATTTTATGTCTTTTTCGGACTTGCTGCCACCGAACATTTTTGATAAGAAACCTAACATACAATTGAGATCTGTTTGTTTAAAAAGAGTTGAGTGTCAAATATAATGCTAGCCATTTAGGGAAGACATTCTGACAGGGACGCAAAGGTAAGTCATTTAAGGTAAGACCAACATTCGCTCCACCCTCTTCCATAGATGGGTTGGACATTCTGTTGCCTTTAGATAATTGAGAGTACACCAGGGTAAAATTGGTGAATACTTGTTAGTAGTGCCGGGAGTAAATCCTGGTATTAAATCTTCCTGTCCGTTATGGTGTGAGCCACAAAAATATTTTTGATGTCAAAAAATTTAGTATTT
>CAYLVR010000156.1:0-8894 GCA_964387165.1 uncultured Chitinophagaceae bacterium
TTGGTTTAACCTCGGCTACAGGTTCCGGAACTGGTTTTACTTCTTCAACTAATGGCTTTTCTACTTCAGCTTCTTTTATTGCCTCCTTCGCTGGCGCTTCGGCGGCCGAAACAGGCTTTGGCTCCTCGGCCTTTTTGGTTTCTTTTTTATTGAAAACGATAGTTTCTTCTTCTTTTCTCTTTCTTGCTTCTACGGTGCCTTTAGGCAGGTCGATCTGGTCGCTTTTTAACTTAGCAACTTTGTCGCTCTGGAATTCCTGCTGCAGCGAACGATACATCTCTTCCGATAATTTGGAAGTAGGCTTCAGATCATCCTTATTAAATCCTCTGGCCAGCAAAAAATCAACCAACGTATCTTTCCCTACGTTGAATTCTTTGGCGGCTGCCATCAATCTGGGTGTTGTTGTTTCTGCCATTCGTTATTTTAAGACAATTTTTTTCTTCGTTCGCTGTCTGGCTGCTTATTTATCTTCAGCTATTCCTTGTCGAACTCTGCTTTTAATATTTTCCGAACATCCTCGATTGTCTGAATTTCGAGATCTGTTCTTCTTTCCAGTTCTGCTGGCGTTAATGCAAGAACACTTCTTCCGGTATCACAACCGATTCTCTTAAACTCATCAATAATCCATGTTTCAATCTCATCGCTGAATTCATCGAGGTCGATATCAAACTCCTGTGGTTCTCCTTCTGTGTCACGGAACACATCGATAGTATAGCCTGTCAATTCCTGAGCCAGTTTGATGTTCACCCCCTTCTTTCCGATAGCCAGTGAAACCTGGTCAGGTTTTAGATAGACGTTTCCATGTTTCCTCTCGTTGTCAAGATCCATACTGGTTATCTTCGACGGGGTAAGTGAACGCTGAATCAGTAACTGGATGTTATTGGTCCAGTTAATCACATCAATATTTTCATTTTTCAACTCACGAACAATTCCATGTATCCTGCTTCCCTTCATTCCTACACAGGCGCCTACAGGGTCAATACGATCATCATAGGATTCAACAGCAACTTTTGCTCTTTCTCCTGGTTCGCGAACAATTTTTTTGATAACAATTAATCCATCGAAAATTTCCGGAACTTCTATTTCCAGCAACTTGGCAAGGAAAGACGGAGAAGTGCGTGAAAGAATGATTATAGGTGAATTGTTTTTTAGTTCTACCTTTTTCACCACGGCACGGATGTTCTCCCCTTTTTTGAAGTAATCCTGTGGTATCTGTTCCGATTTTGGAAGAATCAATTCACTTCCTTCTTCATCGAGAAGTAAAATTTCTTTTTTCCAAACCTGGTAAACTTCTGCATTAATGATCTCTCCGACGCGATCGCCGTATTTTTTAACCAGCACATTCTTTTTAAGATCGCTGATACGGCTGGCCAGGGTTTGTTTAGCAGCCAGGATGGCACGACGGCCGAAATCCATGATATTTATTTCTTCATAGAGCTCTTCGCCCACTTCAAAATCGGGCTCTATTCTCGTGGCCTCGCTATATGGAACCTCAGCAAGCGGATCATTAACGGCTCCATCATCTACGATCATGCGGCGGCGCACAATTTCAAGGTCTCCCTTTTCCGCGTTCACGATTACGTCGAAATTTTCATCGCTGCCGTATTTTTTACGGAGAAGTGTTTTGAAAACGTCTTCCACCACTTTCATCATTGTGGGCCTGTCTATGTTTTCGGCTTCTTTGAAGTCCTGAAAAGCGTCTATTAAGTTAATACTGGCCATAACTTTTATTTAGTAATCCTAAAAAACAATCTGAATTTTTGTTGATTTAATCGATTCAAATGAAATTTTATGTTCAATAACCTGTTTCTTTTTGTTCTTTCCTTTTGTTTCTTCTATCATTATTTCTTTTTCTGATACATCTTTTAGTACCCCTTCGGTTTTTACTCCATCTTTCTGCAATACCTCCACTTTTCTTCCCACATTCTTTTTGTACTGGCGGTAAAGTTTAAGCGGTTCGTCCAAACCAGGTGATGAAACTTCCAGTGAAAAATCATCCGGAGGCACAAGACCGGATTCCTCGATCATTTTATACAGCCGGCGGTTATAACTGATACATTTTTCAATGGATATGCCATTATCGCCATCTAAAAATACTTTAATATTATTAGTAGGCCGGATCTTTACTTCAACCAGGAAATACTGCGGGTCATCATTAAGAATACCCTCTATCATCTTTTCAACTGCCTGTACCTGTGTTTCAATTGTCATGGGAATAAAAGAAGGGAACGATTCCGTTCCCTTCTACTTTGTCTTTTGCCTGGGCAAAGGTAATGATTGGCAGTATTCGCTCCAAATTCTTCATTGGGGATAGTGTGTCATTTTGAAACTTTGAGGTATGCTGTAACAAATTATATAAGCGGATACATTCTTTCAAGGGCTCACCAAATCCCCCTATTAACAAATTTTTTTACGCGGTTTTAGTAACTTTATTCCATGTTAAAATTCATACTCTGGTCAATTCTTATATATGGGTTAATCCGTTTCATTTTTAACTTTCTTATACCTGTGGTGCGTACCGCCAGTCAGATGAAAAAACAGGTTCGTGAGTTCCAGGATAAAATGAATGCTGAAAATCAATATAATAATGCTCAGGCTTCACAGCCAAAAGCTTCTCCAAGGCCAAAATCGGAGGATTATATTGATTTTGAAGAAGTGAAGTGATCCACACACCGAAGGCGGTCTCTGAAATGTACTTATCTCACTAAATGCGGACTGATTGCATCCCGCCATATTGCATATCCTTTTTCGTTCATATGAAGATCGTCGTTTTTAAAAAGCTCCTTCCTGGGCTTTCCTTCCTTATCGAGCATAGGGTGATAAACATCTATATAAACAGTTTCAGGATAACTTGATAGAAACTGCCTGATCATAATATTCGCATCCTCCATTATACTCAGGTATTTTTCCCTGCTGGGGCTGGGTTTAATAGAAACATATGCAATATTGGTTTCGGGAAGATCCTTCCTGATCATATTAAAAAGTTCAGTGAACCGTTTTACAACATCTGCTGCTGTTACCGCTCCTGAGGCAATATCATTTTCACCTGAATAAATGACTACCTGTTTGGGTTTGTAGGGAGTGATTATATCGCCTTCATAATTAATCAGGTCGTTTAGCCCTGAACCGCCAAAACCTCTCCTGATAACTGTGTACCCAGGAAAGTCTTCTTCTAAAGTTGTCCAGTATCTTATAGATGAACTCCCGGTAAAGAGTATTGCATTTGTTGGTGGAGGGGATTTTTTATCAGCATTTTTAAACACCTCTATTTCTTCAAAAAATGGCCGACCCTGTTTTTGCAAACACGAAGTATGCAAAAACAAGCCAAAAATAAGCAGCAATAACAAAGGGGGGTGTATGGGTCGCATGATGAACAGGTTTAATGGAGCTAATTCAAATATGGGGTTTCGAATCCCAATTTCCTTAATCCATTTAACATTTCCTTGTTTTGCATAAATAATTTCCATAATAATCCTGAGCGATAGTTTTCAATCATCAGGATTATTGGTCCCTGGTCAATAGCTAAATGCGAATCAGCTATCCATTTCTGAGTATCATTAAAGGCATCAACAAATCCGTATTCTTTAAAAAGATCACCTCTTTCATAGAAATATCTCAGTGCCTGCATAGAATATTCCGGCGTATAGGGAAATGATGAAAGTGCAGCTGTAGGGGTAATAACTCCTAAATCACTAATAGGAGAATGTGCGGCATAACCCTGGTGATCATCACTTGCAGTTAACCCCCAGCTGTTTTCGTTGTATCCTTTATATTTTTTAGGATTTTCAATACAATATTGCCTGTTGATCAGCACATGATTCTGATTCTGCATCCAGTAATCTGCATATTGATCCTTTAAGCCGCGGGGATCAATCCCCAGGAAAGAATAATGAGTAAAAAACAAAGGACCGCCATACTCCATTCCTAACGGTAACCGAATGCCGTAATAGGTTTTCCCATTATTGAAATAGCTGTTTTTTGCCCAGCCGTTATGATATACACTGGCATTTATTGGATGAGTAGTTGATGAAGCGGCTAGGATGTATGTGATTAAACATTCGTTCCAGCCTCGTATCTCATGATTCATTTTCCATCCATAATCAGGGCTCCAGTGCCAGTATAATACGTCTTTACCCTGGGTAAAAAAATCCCATTCAGCCTCGTTCCATAAACGAGTAATGATTTCCGTTAGTTCGGTTAAACCCTCCGTTTCACCTTCTGCGAAGGGGGGGGCATTAAAATATTCTTTAGCGGTTAATAGTCCGCTGAACAAAAAAGAACTTTCAACTATATCTGCGCCATTATCATTTATACTGAAGGGAATAGTTTTGCCGGTGGCGCCATTTAACCAATGGGGAAACATCCCATGAAAACGATCTGATTTTTCGAGGAATTTCACCATTTTTAATACTCTTTCCAGTGCCTGTTCACGTGTTATCCATTTTCTTTCTACCGCAACAATTATTGCCATAATTCCAAAACCAGTACCACCAGTAGTAACCACTTCGTCTCCATAATTAAACGTTTTATTACTGCGTTCGCGTGAGAGCCCGCTTACAGGGTGACCAAAATCCCAGAAATATTTAAACGTCTGCTTCTGCACAAGATCCAGTAATAATGAATCTGATAATTCCCCTGGGGGTTCAGCTTCATGTGCCTCCGGTCTGTTTGAGCATGCAATTATGCATATCAATAAACTACAAAATATTATTGCTTTCAAATTTAATGATTGAGTATTTACCTGTTTTGTCTTTCTAATGTGTATAATGCAGAAACTTCCTGCGCATTTAATGCTTTATTATAAATTCTGAATTCATCCAGCTTACCGGTATAATTAAGCATCCAGGGCTCCGGAGCATTATAGGGAGAGCCAAGCATATTCTGGTATGCTCCAATTACAAATTTTGTTGCATTCTGGAATTGTAAAGGTCCCAGCGGCGTACCAGAAGTAGCATCGCCTGTGGCTTTCCTGTTTACAATATCACCGCCATCGCCTGTTGGATTATCAGGAAGTGGCGTTGGATTGCCACTTACATAACGTGCAACCTTAGACGTAGTTTCATCATAAGTATATACCACATGCCTCCATCCTCCATACATATCATCGGGCCACCATTTATCGCCCGGATCGATCCAGTGTTCCGCATTTTGCACAGAAGGTTTTTCGAAATGCAGTTTCAGTTGCATTTTATTATCCGATCTGTTACTTCCTTCAATTAACACAAAGAAATTACCCCAGAAATTTCCTTCTCTGGATAACATCCAAACACCCTCCGCCCCACCTGTATGTTTTTGTGTATTTATCCAGAATGCAACGGTGAAGCTAGTGAGATCTTTAATAGCACCGGGATCTGTATAACTAATATATGCATCTGAGGCTCCCTGGTATGCCATTCCTTTTCTTCCTTCAACAAAACTCATTGCGCCTGTTTGTTCTCCGCCGGTCACTGATCCTAAACTATCATTAAAATTTCCATCAAAAGGAAAATAAACTACTAAATTATCGGGAGCAATTTCTGCGGAATTTACATAGCCCCCTGCTACCGGCGGAGGATCGCCCGGAGTAAAATCAGATCCTGTTTCAAATTTTGAACAGGAGGAAAACGATATTATAATAATTACTGTCGCAATATTTTTAATAGTTAACATGATAATTAATTTTTAACATTAATACCCGAAATTCTGTTCAAGTCGATTTCCACTTAAATCGATCTGCGCCTGTGGTATGGGAAATACTTCGTGTATGCCGTCAGTAAAATTAGTTTTACCATGTGCGCGCAATACTGTTCCTGCACGTCCCTGTCTTACCAAATCAAAGAACCTGTCCTGCTCCATTGCTAATTCAAGCCGGCGCTCTTTCCATATTGCCTCTTCAGTTGCTGAACCGAGATCTGCAAGCCCTGCACGTCTTCTTATCATATTCAATGGAGTTAACGCATCACCCCCGGTATGTAAGGCCGCTTCTGAATTCATTAATAATATTTCAGCATAACGCATAATGCGGATATTCTTTGGCTTTGTATCCTTATTATCTGTAACCTGAGGAGATTCTCTTAAGGGGCTATGGTATCCTTTATAATTATATCTTGGATTTTCTACTGAATCCTGTGTGGGAATTCTGAAACCGTCCCATAATATTGTTCCTGTATTGGCACCACCGGTAGGTTGAATAAATATAATTGTTCCTGCCCTGCGGGTATCGTCAGGATCGTAAGCTGATGCAAGATCCTGCGTTGGATTATTAAATCCGAAACCAAGATCATTCCATCCGCCACGTCCACGCGGACCCTGACCATTGCTGAATAATTTACTCACCGCATCTTCAGTCTGATTGATTCCGGTTTGTACTTCAAATACTGATTCTGAATTATTATTTCCACCCACACCATTTTCAGGATTTTCGCGGAATATTAAATTATAATCAGTAAGCGTGTCGCCATTATTTTTAACCAGTGAATACAAGTTTGACTGAACAACATCCTGTGTTAAATCATATACATTCTGCCAATTGCCCAGGTACATATATACTTTTGCAAGTAATCCCTGCGCAGCGCCTTTAGTAGCACGACCAGACGTTGATCCTGCGGCTCCTTTTAAAGGAAGTTTTTCAACACTAAATTCGAGGTCCTCAATGATCTGGTCATAAATGGCTTCTTTGCTTGCACGTGTCTGAAATTCATCGCTGTTAAATTCCTCTGGTTCAGGAACACGCGCAATTAATGGGACGCCTCCAAATAAACGCACAAGATTAAAATAATACATGGCGCGTATATATTTTACTTCGCCAATTAACCTATCACGTGTTTCCTCATCGAATGTTGCCTGCTCCAGCTGATCAACGGCAGTATTTGCGCGTGCGATTCCACGATAATATCCCTGCCATAAATTATTAATAATTGAATTATTGGCATTAGTGGTAAAATTATCTATATCCTGTGCGGGAGCAAAATCCGTTGATGTGCTGCCTTTATCTGAATCGTCAGATGCCACGTCAACAGCCATATAATATTGAAACCCTACAGTTGTAGGATCGAATGAACCAAAATAGAGTGAATTGTACACTCCTGTTACAAGATTAGTTGCCGCATGTGGGTCAACAAGCACCTGCTCTTCAGTAAGCTGTCCCTGTGGCTGAACCTCCAGAAAGCTTTTACTACACCCAGCCATAATACATATCAGCGCAGATGGAACAATGTATGATATAATATGTTTCGTATTCATTACTTAAGGATTGATAGTTAAAAACTAAGATTAACTCCGAGCGCCCATCTCCTGATAGTTGGGTAAGAATTGCTTTCTATACCTGCACTTAATACACCAGGATTTGTAGCCTGCGCACTTACATCTGCATTCGGACTTTGAACATTTGTTGCAGGAATTAATTCAGGTGTAAATCCTGAATACCCTGTAAATGTTGCCAGGTTTTGTACAGTTGCATATACCCTTAAATTAGTAACCCTTAATTTGCTTAACAATGTTTTTGGCAATGTATATCCTGCGGTCAAATTATTGATACGAAAAAAATCACCATTCTCAAGGTAATAAGTAGAAGCAGGCAATTTTCCGAAATTCGCTCTCGGCACATTTGTGTTTGTATTATTCGGTGTCCACCTGTTTTCTACTTCAACTGCTTCTATATTATCATATGGACTTGCACCACGAACATTTTTCTTACCATTATAAATTTTACCACCTGCAGTTCCATATGTGCCTATACTCAAATCGAAGTTTAAGTAACTCACATTACCATTAAATCCAAATGTTACTTTAGGCTGGTAAGATCCAAAATACTGCCTGTCGAGATCATTAATTACTCCATCAGGTTTTCCTTCAGGACCGCTAACATCCCTGTATATTAAATCACCAGGTCGTGCTGCGGGTTGTGCAGATGCTGCTATTTCTTCATAACTCTGGAAAACACCAATGGCTTCTCTTAAAAAGAATGAACCTATTGGCTGACCGTTATCTGATTTTGTTGTTGTGAAGTCCGCTATCGCTCCGCCAAATAATGCCTCACCACCATTTAAGCTTAATACTTTATTGCGGTTGTAAGCGACATTACCGCTTACGCTATAGCTCCATGAACTCCCTACTTTATCGGCCCATGTTAATCCTAATTCAACACCTTTGTTTTCAAATTCCGCAGCGTTTGTGATGTACTTATTATCTGGATCCCCTAGAATACCTGGCACATTTACAAGCACCAGTGCGTCTTTTGTTTTTTTGTGGTAGAAATCAACCTGACCATTTAAGCGGCTATTGAAAAATCCGAAATCAAATCCCAGGTCAAATTCTTCTGTTACTTCCCATCTTGCGTTTGGATCAGCTAATTCATCAAGCCTGATTCCTAAATACTGGGTGCCATCAAAAAAATAAGGAACATTTAATCCGGCAATAGACCTGTATGCTGTTGTTGGAATCTGATCGTTACCCACTTTACCCCAACTCGCACGCAGGCGCAAATCGCTGAATGTTTGCTGGTTCTCCATAAATGCTTCTTTGTTTATATTCCAGGCAACGCCAACCGAAGGAAAATATCCCCATCGATTATCTTCTGCAAATCGCGAGGTGCCATCGGCACGCATTGTTGCAGTTAAATAATATCTCTCATCGAAATTATAATTTAACCTTCCTATATATGAATTACGTGTCCATTGATCGCCGGTATTATCATTTGTTGCTCCTATTGTACTTCCTGCACCCAGGTACCACTGTTCTTTATTTTCAGGAACATCAAATCTTTTTCCTCTTAATTCATTAAATGTATATTTCTCTGAAGTTGTACCAACAAGTAAAGTAAAATTATGATCACCGAAAGATTGTGTGGCAGTAGCCGTATTATCCCATACCCATTTTGTTGCATCATTTTGTACTATTTCGAGGGTACTGGAATT
>CAYLVR010000157.1:0-1562 GCA_964387165.1 uncultured Chitinophagaceae bacterium
CACTATAACATAAAATCCTTTACGTACCATTACTACCGCTTCCTGACTTTTAAGCCGTTGCAGCGATTTTTTTAACGCATTTTCCGAAACATTTAATTGGAGGTGCAACCCATCTGTGGTAAAGCTATACTTACCATTAGCCCTTTGTCCATCAATAAAGGCGTCCAGATATTTGTATTGTTCAGCCATTCTATCTCCTAATTGCGTAAGGGGTCTAAATTCGGCCCCTTACGCAACCATAAACTTACGTCTTTTGTATTATTTGAGCAAACTATCTTAATCCGCTCAAAAGATTTAGAAAGCCAGTTCATTTGTTTTTAATATGCCGCATATCTGCATATACCTCATCGCTGAGATACGTACCTCCATACCTGAAAGCATTCCCATAAGAGTCGGAATAATCAAACACCCTTATATTTTCGAACCATGCAGGCAATTCTTCTTTAAATTGGTTTTTACAGCCGTTCTAATTTTTCCTTAAGGCTAACCAAATTATGATTTCTTTCTTCAACCTTACAGCGACACCCCATGAACGCTGAGCTGCCGGGATTTACATGAAAAAATAATATGTGACAAGGACGCTTTCACCAGCAATTCCGGCATTAACCCTATTTAAACAAAAACCCTTACTTTTGCCACTATACATACTGCAACGCTTCAGCAAAAACTGGGGCGTTGTTCTTTTTGCTGTTACTCCCTGATTGGTTAAAACAAATTCACCGGATTAACGGCAATTTTTTTCAAACCCTCTAAAGTGGTTACAATGAGTGATGTAATTTATGTTTCAAAAGAAACACTCGAGCAATTAAAAGAAGAATTGCACAGAATGAGAACGGTTGATCGTCCGGCTGCAGCCAGGGCTATCGCTGAAGCGCGTGAAAAAGGTGATCTCAAAGAGAATGCTGAATACGATGCAGCTAAAGAGGCACAGGGAATATTGGAAGCAAGACTTAAAAAACTTGAAGCCGATGTGGCCAGCGCACGTATTCTTAATGCTGCAAATATTGATACCAGTAAGGTGTCCATTTTAACAAAGGTGACACTCACCAACCTGAACACTAAAAAACAGATTACCTATAAAATTGTATCTGAAAAAGAAGCTGATCTTAAAGCAGGAAAAATATCCGTTACCTCTCCGATCGGGAAAGGTTTGATGGGTAGAACAAAAGGCGAGGTTGCTGAAGTGCAGGTGCCGGCAGGAATGATTAAATTGAAAATCGAAGAGATAACAGTGTAGCAAAAACCTGCTCCCCTTTGAAAAAGGGAACTTCGGAAGCATCACGCAAACAAAGACCCCAGGAAGATTTTTATGACCATATTTTCTAAAATAATAGCAGGGCAAATTCCTTCTTATAAAGTGGCGGAGAACGATAAGTTCTTCGCCTTTTTAGATATTTTCCCAATAGCAAAGGGCCATACACTCGTTGTTCCTAAAATTGAGGTCGATAAAATATCCGATCTTCCAAAAGAGTATTTATCTGAAATACTCGTATTCGCACAGCCGATCTTAAAAGCCATCGAAGCCAGTTTTGATTGTAACCGCTGCGGATTAATTGTGATGG
>CAYLVR010000157.1:1572-8873 GCA_964387165.1 uncultured Chitinophagaceae bacterium
GATGGGACTCGAGGTACCACATGTACATCTTCACCTCGTACCCATTAATTCTGAAGATGACCTGAATTTTACAAAAGAGAAATTGAAATTGAGCAAAGAAGAATTCACGGAAATTCAGCAAAGAATTATTCGGGGATTATAACCCACCCATAGTAGCAAGCTGATACACAAAATCAATTAAGCGCCGCCACCAGATAAATTCACTTAACCTTCTGCGGATTCATAGCTACAAATTCCTTCCAGCCTTTCGCCTTTTTACTGCTCGCCGAAACAGGTAAAGCATTTTCCTGGAAATGATGGCACACGGCCACAGCCAGCGCATCAGAAGCATCATAATAATTAAGTTTACTATCCTGCAACATCATAATATGCTGCAGCATTTTCCAAACCTGCTCCTTATCTGCATTTCCATTACCGGTGATCGATTGTTTTATCTTACGTGGCGAATATTCACAAACCTCTAACCCTGCACCAATCGCAGCGGCTATCGCTACACCCTGAGCCCTTCCCAGTTTCAGCATACTCTGCACATTCTTCCCGAAAAAAGGGGCCTCTATCGCAAAGCAATTGGGTTTATAATGAAAGATCAGCGACTCTATCTTTTTATAAATAACCTGCAGCCTCGCATAATTATCCTGCGAGGTCTTCAGCTTCAGCACATCCATTTCCACCATACGCAGCGCACTGCCATCAGCATGAATAATACAGTACCCCATCAGCAAGGTGCCGGGGTCTATTCCGAGAATTATTTTGGGAGATTTTTCCAAACAGTTATTTTGTGGTAACGAATTGGCAATATCCAACAAAAATATCAAATTAATCATCAACTATGTTACGGGGCCAATAGTGTTTTGCATACTCTCCTGGGCCATCTATGTGCAAATACAAAAGCAGGACGATTGGGAAAAGTCGATAAAACATATTTTTAACGCTCCTAAAGCCTGGAACATACTTCCTGTGTTTTTACTGATGTTTGTTAACTGGGGGATCGAAGCCAGGAAATGGCAGCTGGCTTTATCAAAATCGGGGAACATCTCGTTTATTACATCGGTCAAAGCGATTTTTTCCGGCACCACGATGGCGTTCTTCACACCTAACCGTATCGGAGAATATATGGGACGTATGCTGCATATCGAAAAAAAAGACCGGCTGCCTTCTATTGCACTTACTGTGGTTTGTAGTATCTCACAATTACTGGTCACCCTCATTGCCGGCACAATCGGTTTGTTTATTCTTAAAGAAGAAATGGCCGCTCATTATAATTACCCAAATGTTATATTTTGGATAAACTTACTGTTATATGTAGTCGCCGCTATATCAATAATTTTAACATTATCCTATTTTCGCCTGGCCTGGCTGGTGAAATGGATAGACAAAGTGCCAAAAATCAGCCGGTGGCTGAGGTATATCAGGCCGGTGGAAGACTTTAACGCAACTATCCTGATGCGATTATTGTCTTTGTCTGTAGCCAGGTACTTCGTCTTCATTGCGCAATATTTTTTGTTGTTTAATGTTTTTGGAGTAGAACTTGGGTGGTGGCAGAGTTTTTGGTCTGTTAGTGTGGTTTTCCTGGTAATTGCTATTGTTCCATCGGTGGCGGCGCTAACAGAATTGGGAGTGAGATGGAACACCAGCATCGAGGTTTTGCACCTGTTCAGTTTAAATACAGCCGGGATACTGGCGGTTTCGCTTATTGCATGGATAATCAATTTAGTGATACCAGCATTGATCGGTAGCCTGCTGATATTCGGTTTAAAATTTTTTAACAATAAATGAAGGTCCTATCCATTTTACTTTTATCCCTAATTGGCTTTCCACCACAGGCGGGAGATGGTTTCTGCAATATCGAAAACACTTCATTTTCGGCAGGGGAATCACTTACTTTTAAAGTGTTCTATTCTGTTGCAGGAGCTTATATTGGTGCAGGCGAGGCTGTGTTCACCTCTTCCCTTGAAAAATTAAATAACCAGCCGGTATATCATATTGTAGGTGATGGCAGAACGTACAGCTTTTACGATAATTTCTTTAAAGTGCGCGATAAGTATGAAACTTATATTGATACCGCTACTTTTCAGCCATATAAGTTTATTCGCAATGTGTATGAAGGCGGGTATAAAAAATACGAGAACGTAACATTTAATAAAGTAACCAATACCGCCGTAACAAATGACGGTGTATATAAAGTACCTGCATGCGTACAGGATGTATTAAGTGCAATTTATTATTCGAGGAATATTGATTTTGATAAATATAAACCAGGCGATAAAATTCCTTTTACCTTATTCCTTGATAAGGAATTATTTGCGATGTATATCCGCTACCAGGGCAAAGAAACAATTAAAACCAAATACGGAAAATTTAAAGCTATTAAATTTAAACCGCTATTAATTAAAGGAACCATCTTTGAAGGTGGAGAAAAAATGACTGTATGGGTTTCTGATGATCAAAATAAAATTCCTGTGCGGGTAGAAAGCCCCATTAGCGTGGGAAGCATTAAAGTAGATATGATGAGTTACAGGAACCTGCGTCACCCGCTTAGTTCCTTAATCAGCGTCAGGTAATTCGCGGAAGATAACTTTAATATTAAGGTAGCCTGGATTTATGAGGCGGAGTCCTCACAATAGTGCGGGATTGAAAGACAACTTTAAGATGAGATAGCCTGGAACCCGCTCTCCCCTTTGAAAAAGGGGTCTTCGCGATTTACACATAAAATATAACCGCAAGGAATATTTTTACCTTGCCTTAATAATTCCGATAACTTTCTGCAACGCCAAATTCTGTAGCCGTAAGAAATATGTGCCAGCTGGCAGTCCATCGTTATTTATATTGATGGTATAAGTGCCGGCTTCATAATTCTGTCTGGTATGAATTTTAACCACGCGGCCGGTTGCATCCATCTGCTGGATCATAGTAAATCCACCGACAGTAGAAAATTGCACAGTAGCTGATCCATTATAAGGGTTCGGCCACATCTTCAATATTAACTGATCTGATTTATTATTGTTCTCCTCAATATCATCCGGGAACCCGCATGGAGTGCCGCCAATAACCGGTAGCGACTGGTAATTATTTAATAATAATGAATCCAGTAAAGGTTCTTTTACACAGAACCATCTTTCAAGAACAGAAGCGTACACACTCCTGAAATCATACTGGAACGGAATATTATTTTCGACAGTAACCTCCGATGGAATATCCGGACTCTTACCCAGTACACCTTTCTTAACATGTTTTCCGAATAACATTAAAGGCGCCGCAGTGCCGTGATCAGTTCCCAAACTTGCATTTGATTTAATTCTTCTGCCAAACTCCGAGAATGTCATTCCAATAACGCGATCATCCTGGTGCATCAATTCAATATCCTTCTGAAACGCTGCAACTGCAGAAGAAAGGTCCTTCATTAATTTTGCATGCGTTCCGGTGGTAGTATCACTGGTATTTACCTGTTGTTTATGTGTATCAAAACTCCCTAAAGAAACACAGTATACTCTTGTTTTTAATCCGCCATGAATTAACCTTGCAACAATCTGCAATTGATGGGCAAGGCTGTTATCAGGATATTGAAATAAGTTGCTTGAAGTTTGATAAGCATTGCGGATTATTTCGGAATACGTTTTTGTTTTTTCAGAAATTATCCGGAGATACCTTAATTCTTTATTGGCGGATGCATTATCCAATGCATAATCATGAAATGGATTATTAAAAGAGTACACTTTGGTGGGGTCGGTAATATTCAATCCCATTGACAATAATGGCCCTTGCACAGAAACACTTGATACATTACTGATTTGAATAGCTAAAGGATCGGGCATATCTCCACCAGGATAAGCATCGGGATAACCAGGGTATTCTGTTTCCAGGTATCTTCCCAGCCAACCGGTTTTTTCTCTTAACCGTCTTTCGCGTGTGTTATCGCCTGTCATCCATATATCTGTCGCGCGGAAATGAGAGAAATTAGGATTATCATATCCTACAGATTGCACCAGGGAAATTTTTCCTTCATTATACATATTCTGCAGATCGGTCATTGCGGGATGCAGACCGGTTTTATCTGTTCCATCCAGTCTTAACACTTTACTCTGCGGAATAGCCACATTGGTACGCGCGTTATAATAATTCGCATACATATCTAATGGCACCACCATATTCAATCCATCATTTCCTCCCTGCAATTGTATTAATACAAGTATATGATCGTTAGAGGCGGCTGTTTGTAACAATGAATTCAATGCATCACCGGGTTTCGCACCAAATGCGCTGAATGAGAAACCATTCAATAAGCCGGGTAGTGTGATGGCTGCAGGAATTGTATTGTTAAGAAATTTTCTTCTGTTCATAATTACGGTTTAAATCCTCCTTTCAGGGAGAGAATTAACATAGGTGATACTCTGGTAGATTCAATAAAAATTTGATCATCTTTCGTGTGTTTGCCTCACTCGTATCGGTAAGAATATTGGTTTTAATATATTCTTTCGAATTGTCAGTTAATGGGTAACGCAAAAGCATATCACATACTTCATTAATTACCGTATCGGGACTTGAAGGGTCCGATGTCAGTGCTATAAATGATTGTATATCTATAATATTTTCATCAGTTAATTCATCGGTAAACGTCGCCCGTTTCGGCAATGAATTACTATTCACCCACAATTCATGAAACATTGGCTCCTGGTAATATGATGGCCATCCGGATACATCTGGTGGCTGAAACAGTTCCTGTTGCATTTCAGCCGATTTTTTGAATAAAGAATAAAATAATGGATAGCCATTTACGTAATCGGTATAATCCGGGAAGGGCACGTTGAACTCACGTAGTGTGCCTATCATAAAATCCAGCGGGCTCTTAATATGACACGACTGGTTAGCCTTGTCAAAAAAGTGCTCACTGGTTAATAACGCTTTTAACACTGGCTTCACTTCAAAATTATTATTGCGGAATATCTCTGCCAGCGGGGAGATCACATTGTTTTCGGTATCATCATCAATCTGGTAATACACGAACCATTTATATAATTTACGACATATAAATTTGCTGCATTCTTCAGTAGCAAATATCATATTGATGAACTGATCAATTTCAGTCATTCCATCCGAGCTCCCCGAAATAGTGGTATTATTATAAAAGGAAGAGAATGTTTTTGATCCGGTATCATGATTTCCCGTATCACAATACGGTACAAGTGTCTGCGAATTAATTCTCCATCCCGTTAACACACGCGCGGCTTCTCGAACATCTTCTTCAGTATATAAAGAATTATCCCCTTTACCAACTGTAAACAATTCCTGTAGTTCACGCGCATAGTTTTCATCGGGCGCACGTTTCGAGTTTAAATAACCATTTAAATGGACCAGCATAGCTGCATCTATGGTAACTAATTTAGTAAGCTCACGCACATTTCCCAATACATTCCTTCTTAATAGATCATGATGTGTATATAAATAGTTGGCATTATTCACTTCTTCGCGCTGTACGGAAAAATGATGGTGCCAGAATAAAACCATTTTCTCTTCTATAGTTCTTTGCTGGTTAATAATTAAACCTGCCCACCATTTCCTCAGGCTGTCAATTCTTGCGTGGTTAATCTGGGAACGGGTATTTGCATTTTGAATGATTTTATTAAACTCATTTACCCAGGTCTCACCAATTACCACTCCCGGATCATCAACAACGGTTCCATTAATATCATCAACAGGACCATAATCTCTTACTGGTGGTGAAACTGGTCTTGTATTATTAATCAACTCATCAACAGCATCGTTAACTGATAAAGAAAGAAAATGATCAACGTCCTGTTTTTTGGCGCCAAACATAGTGCGTTTTAAGAGGTGGGCAACTTCATTGTAGGTCCACTGCCCATCATAAGTAGTTAACCCACTAACCAGAGATTTACTCGCTGCTATTGTTGTGATCGGTCGTTGTTTTGCTTTTGCCAAAAATTCTCTTCGGTTCATCAGTCAGGATTTTATCGGATCAAAGTAAATGCGCCCTTTAATGTTTGTATCTGTTTATTATTATCTGTGTAACGGATCGAATAAATAAAAGTACCAGTAGGCTGTGGTTGTCCCCTGAACATACCATTCCATCTATGGTTAATGGCATTGCTTTGAAAAATCAGTTGCCCATACCTGTTAAATATCTGCATGAAAAAATCAGTAACAAAATTGCCGGCCGCGCCAAATTCATCATTAATCCCATCATTATTTGGAGTGAACGCATTTGGCACTCTAATTTGCTGGAATTTATATGATTCTTCACGTGTTGGCTTGCGGCACATAATAATTACAGAATCATAGCCGCATATATCCTGCAATGTATCGGGTGCCCTATTTTCAGATTCACAAACAATGGTATCGATGTTAGGTAATTTCAGTTTGATAATACCAAAATCTGTATTGAATTGACCATCGGAAAAATCGCCGTCGGTAGATGCTGCATCTCCTGATAAATAGTATTCATTCAGATCAGGATTAAATATGATAGCGTGAAGGTGATCAGTTTCTTTCCCGCCATAATTCTGTTTCCACTGTATCTGTCCTATTGAATTTAATTTAATTACCCAGTAGTCGCCTTCTTTTTTCTGATTATCAACATCACCATCTTCAGAATAAGAAATTCCGCCGGCAATATAACCACCATCGCTATCGGCAATAATTGCATTGGCATATTCAGCATCTGTACCGCCTGCTGTTTGCTGCCATTTTAAAACTCCTGTTGCAGAAATATTCAGTATCCAGAAATCCTGGCTGCCTTTAGCGCCTGTAACGTCTCCGTCGTTTGAGGTGGTATATCCTGCAAGCGTTAATGTACCATCATTCCCTTTGCACATGCTATAGGCCACATCGTTTTGTGAGCCACCATATATTTTGCTGAAGGATTTATTTCCATTCATATCGGTGCATAATAGCCAGACGTCATAATTTTTTTGTGTAGGCGGGATATCTCCATCAATTGAATTAGCATATCCTGCCACATATATTTTATCGCCGATTATTTCTATATCGAGCAGTTCATCATTTTTACTTCCGCCATAACATTTTGTCCATAATAGATTTCCTGATGGATCAATTTTTAATAGTGCGCCATCGGTGTAGCCCGCGGTGCCATGGTTGCCAGTGAAGTCGCCATCATTTGAAGATGTGGATGCTGCTATTAAGTAATTTCCATCGGGAAGTGGCTGGATATTATTACCGATATCGAGACCGCTGCCGCCATAGCGTTTTTGCCATTGAAGATTTCCCGTGGCGTCGAGTTTAAGCAGCCATATGTCTTTTGTGCCGCCGTAGCCGGCAATTACGTCACC
>CAYLVR010000158.1:0-8866 GCA_964387165.1 uncultured Chitinophagaceae bacterium
GTGTAATGGGTAAGATATTTAATATATAATAAATGCTTTCTGATATTCTAAAAACACTTTATTCTTCAAATGGAGACATTTATCAGATTTTAAATCAATCTCGTTATATCATTGATATTGAAAAGAAGTCTGACTTTTTATTACTTTTTAATACTGGGTTTAGGCTCTCTACCCACAAGGGTGTCTATATGGATTTGTATTTCGACTTAATGAATCAGGAAGTTATTAGATCTCCACAATCCCCACTGCCAATTAAACCTCCACATCTGCTGGGATTTATTGGAGTAATCTTAGACTCTAAATATTTAGAACGCGCCTTTAACTATTTTTGCGTAAATATTGATTCTACAAAAGCCGACTTCTCAGATCCGGACGATTTACTAAAAGGGGTCGGCCTTGTTAATTATAGTAATATCGACGAGGTAGTAGAAAAAGGATCGCTTTTGCCGGTAATTGAGATACTTGATGGTAATAATGAAAAGCAAGATCATTCAACCTTTCAAATCATTAATGAAGAAGAATGTATTGAACTTCCTTTGAGGCGAACATTTGGTCCTACAGTATTTTTTGATGGAATAAGATTTTCAGAGTATAATTCAGGTCGATATATTAGAAACGCTTTTAACCAAAATGACAATACCTACAGCAGCCATTGGACTTGTGATGCCTGCGGAGGAAACTCAAATACAGGTTGCATGAGCTCAAATGGCGAATGCTATAGATAACTTCATATAACAATCATTTTTTCCAACAAATAGGCATAGGAGCAGCTCCGGGTCGTTGCTTGAAATTTGTTAGTATTGACGCTTTGCTGTAAACTGCGCCATGAATAAACAGAAGGTAGGACCGCTGGTATTATTGCTGCTGACTATAGTGGCCATACTGCATGTTCTGCACCTCAACCACATTGTAATATTTCCTGATATTGTACTGAAAACGTCCAGATGGGCGTTTATTGGCGGACTAATCCTCTTCGCCTTTTCAAAGCGATCGCTTACGACCTGGATCCTTGTCTCCATGGTTATCGGTATTGAGATCGGGCTTGACTTCCCCGCATTCTCCCAGCATCTGAAAGTATTAAGCACAGTATTCCTGCGAATGGTAAAAACGATTGTAGCGCCACTGTTGTTCTCTACACTGGTGGTAGGTATCGCCGGCCACTCCAGTCTCAAACAGGTGGGCCGCATGGGCTGGAAGTCTATTTTATATTTTGAAATCGTCACCACCATTGCCTTGATCATCGGGCTTGTGTTTATCAATCTTACTCAGGCCGGTACCGGAATTCATGTGCCTGAAGCATTGCTGTCTGAGTTGCCTGCCTCGTACCCGAAAACATGGCAGGATCATATCGTGGATATATTTCCAGAGAATATCATAAAATCTATTTACGAAGGCAACGTGCTGCCCATTGTTGTCTTCAGCGTGATCTTCGGCATCTCTCTGGCATTGCTGGGTGAAAAGAAAAAAAAGCCGATGTTGGAATTCTCTGAAAGCCTCTCGGAAGTGATGTTTAAATTCACTAACATCATTATGCATTTTGCTCCTTTCGGTGTAGGGGGAGCCATCGCCGTTACTGTGGGCCACCTGGGTATCGAAATCCTGCAAAACTTATTTCTGCTGCTGCTCACCCTGTATCTTGCGCTAGCCACCTTCCTACTCCTTGTGCTGGTTCCGGTCATGCGGCTGTTTAAAATTCCGATCAAACAATTTATCCAGGCTGTAAAAGAGCCTGTATCCATTGCTTTTGCCACGACGAGTTCGGATTCCGCCCTCCCGAAAGCGCTGGAAAACATGGAAAAATTCGGCGTTCCCCGCAAGATTGTGTCATTCGTCATACCGACCGGCTACACATTTAATCTCGACGGCACCACGCTGTACCTTTCCCTGGCAGCGATTTTTGTGGCCCAGGCGGCGGGTATGAACCTCTCAATCGGAGAGCAATTGCTAATCGGACTAACATTAGTGCTTACCAGCAAGGGCGTTGCAGCAGTTCCGCGTGCATCGCTGGTGATCCTGATCGCCACCGCAGAAACTTTTGGTTTTCCGCTATGGCCGATCATGGCGATTTATGGTATCGATGAGTTGATGGATATGGCGCGCACCTCGGTAAATGTCATCGGCAATACGCTGGCGAGCTGTGTGATCGCCCGTTGGGAGGGAGAGTTTGATGACGAAAAAGCCCTGGCATACATTCCGGATTAAAGTATACAAACACAGACAGAACCTGCCAATACAGATGTTGCAACTATAAATATTTTGGAACGAAAAGTCAAGTTCCGAATTTTGGAAACAATGTATAAGCCATATTTTCGATAACAAAAACTCGCAACGATAGAGGCAAACGATAGCAAGGCGGTCCGAGATTGCGTTATTAAAACGAATATAAAAATGAAAAGTAATAATAGGAATACAATCCTCTTAATATAAAACCTGTCAATGAAGATAACTAAAGGGTATAGCGATCTAAAATATCTTTTGTAGTTAGATTTAATTGAATACCTCGTGCCAGTATAACGCCAGCGAAGTCTTATCCTACCATTGTTATTGTCAATACTAATTTCTCCTTTAGAAGACTTTTTCTTTAAACCCAATTTGAAGATGAACGGGGCCATTTTTGGGTCTAAACAAAAGGAAAAGCAGGAGGTGATAAAATAGATGATAAAACTATAAAGCCCCGAAACGCTTATTCCTATTACGTTTCAAGGCTTTTATACTTAGTGGAGAATACCGGATTCGAACCGGTGGCCTCTTGCATGCCATGCAAGCGCTCTAGCCAACTGAGCTAATCCCCCAATTCTTATTCAGGGTGGCAAATATATGGCAAATAGCTGTTACAGTGCAAGTTCTGGCTCTCTTTTGAAGCCATCAGGTTAAATCTCAACTGATGCTCAATACAAACGATAGAGGCCATCTCCTGTTAAGGAGATAGCCTCTATATTTATTAGTCCTGTACTTTAATATCACAGCTACATTATCGTGCGATATTTATTTTTTTAATTTCAGTCTGGTTTTCTTTTCTTAACTGAACCAGCAATGTACCAGATGCTTTATTATTCAAATTGATTTTTTTGCGATGCAGCCCCTGGCCGGTAATTGCCTGCCTGTAAATAAGCCTGCCTGTAAGATCAGTTACTGGCTGCATCAAAAAGAGAGGTTTCAACAAAACTTGTTGGAAAGATAGTGGCAGTAACAGGGGCCTGCCGCGAAGGCGAGGTATAAGATCCATTGAGATAGGTTGCTTTCACCGCTGCAAGCGGCGCCGCAGCCTGGGTTATTTCGCTATCAAAAAAATGCATGGCGAGATGTATGTAGTCCGCTCCATGCTTGTATGTTCTTGGAAACATATCAGCGATCGCATTGGCATTAATACCATGATAGCGCTGGCCGGTATTGGGGTCTATTTCTGAAGATGCTCCGAGATCATCAGCATCAAATTCAACAGCAGCGATTTTATTGATATCAGTTCCTTTCAGCACATCAAGTACAAGGATCTTTCTCCAGATATTATTTCCGTCACCTTCAGAAGTGTAGATGCCATCTAATTCAGCAAGCGCTTTAGGCAGCATACTGTTATGCAGACTACCTATATTTCCGGCAGTTGTACCGAATCCGGGAGGAAATCCAAGCACCTTTAAAGAAGAACTGTGCCCCTTAACAATGTCTCGAAATCCTAAGTAAGTATTCATCAGGCCCCAGCTTGCAAAGCGATGGTATTCCCGGCCATGCTCTGTATCAAAAGCTCCCCACATCCCTGGGGCGTATGATGGCGCACTGGCTATATTATGTGTTGTTCCATTCCATGTTACTGTCGACTGACCAGGATAGCGGCACGGCAGTTATTGCGTTCTCCATGCCTCTAGTGCACTATTTTCATAGTTGGCAGAATAACGGTAATCATCTTTCTTAAACGTAGGCATAATAAACTCTTCCGCATCTCCATTGCCCATTACAACATAAAGAATATTGGAATAATTGGATGTCAGATGGCTCAGTGCATCATCTACAAAATTGTAAAATTTTGTTTTAGCAGATTGAGAATACATAGAAGGAAGCGTGTACGAAACTGATTGCTGCGCTTTTGTTCCATCGTATATTCTCGCTATCTCATCATCGGCGAGATATGAATCTGTTATCAGACCCCCACGCTGGTAAGGAAAATGCAGAGCTACTTTCATTCCTGGCTTCAAATCAATGATAGCCTGAACCGCCTTAGCCAGTTTCGTTCCATAATAAGTGCCAAGGGTTGGCTCATATTGTTGCCATTGAATATGCAGCCGGACAGCAGTAATACTTGCATCCTGGCCATTATACGTAAGGGAGGCCCACTTTTGAATATATGACCACATGCCCGGATCTATACCATTGGATGAGCTTCTGTCGAAACCATACCGGTAGTGCATAATACCAACTGTTTCTGGCTGAATGATAAGCTAATAGAAAACAATGCAATTGTTAGTAGGAGTAAATATTTCTTCATTCGAATAATTGTTTGATTTTAATATAAAATATTGTTGTTCATTTCAAATATACCCATGGCTGAACCCCAGGGTATCGCCTATTTTAACAATACCCTCCATTATTTTGTTATCCAATTGTTAATGCTTATATTAAAAAAAATAAAGTCGTAAACAATGCGACCTCAATACGAATCTATCCCATTGGAAAATAACTCCATTAGAGCAGTCTCTGTTATGCTCAATGAGTTTGATTATCCTTATCACTATCATCCTGAATACGAACTCACATACGTTCTTGCAAGCACTGGCGTAAGATATGTAGGTAATCATTTTGAAAAATTTTCTAAAAATGATCTTACGATGGTGGGGCCCGGACTTCCGCACTGTTGGATAAATACAAAGAACCAGCAAACTATGGCTTCTGCACTGGTGATACAGTGGAATAAAGACCTGCTTGGTTCGGACTGATTTGTTCTCCGCTATCAGAAGACTTCATGAAATTTCTCAAAAGGGAATAAAATTTTCACCGCAATTAGCCCAACAGATTAAACCTCAAATGATCGCGATAATTGAAGGAGCTTCTTTATTTGAAAAAACGATAGGCTTAATTAATATTTTACAACAATTATCTTTCAGTGAAAATATAAAAGTGCTTTGTAAAGATGATTATACTAATTTATCAATAACAGATAATGAAAGACTAAATAAAATAAAACAATACGTAAGTGAACATTACAAAGAGAAGATCAAGCTGGATGACATGGCTTCGCTTTCGTGTATGGCTAATGAATCGTTTTCGAGGTTTTTCAGTAAAATGATGGGTAAAGCCTTCTTTACATTTCTTAATGAGTACAGGGTGGAGATATCCTGTAAATTATTGATTGAAACAGATCTTAAAATTAGCAACATCTGCGATCAGTCTGGATTTGACAGCCGTTCATTTTTTTACAGGCAATTCAATCGTTTCAAAAATTGTTCGCCTGCATTGTACCGTGAAAAATTCAAGGAGTCTGGTACTCACTCTATGCCTGTTATTTTATAACCGGTATGGAATCAATCACCCCAAATCTCTGCATCACCTTTCAGCCAGCCTTTAACAAGTCTGGTGCTTACCGATTTTGGTCGCTCAATTGGGAAGCCGAGTGCGCGATCCCATATAAGACTAGCCATAACACCCAATGCCCTGCTTACGCCAAATAACACGGTATAAAATTCATATTCCTTTAGCCCGTAATGTACCAGCAATGCTCCGCTGTGCGCATCAACATTTGGCCATGGGTTTTTTACTTTTCCTAATGATTGTAAAATTGGAGGCACTACCTCATACACATTCCAGACAGTTTGCACCAATGAATCATTGGGCATGTGTTTTTTCCCGAATTCCATTTGCGCAGTAAAGCGCGGATCTGTTTTACGTAATACTGCATGCCCGTAACCCGGAACCACTTTCCCTTCACTCAGGGTTTTCTCCACATATTCTTTTATCTGCTCCTTACTGGGAGATTCAGTATTTAATTTTTCCCTTAATTCAAATATCCATTTAATTACTTCCTGGTTCGCTAATCCATGTAAGGGACCTGCCAACCCGTTCATACCTGCAGCAAGACATAAATACGGATCGCTTAACGCTGAACCAACCAAATGTGTGGCATGTGCAGATACATTTCCACCTTCATGATCAGCATGAATGGTCATGTATAAACGCATCAGCTCTTTAAAACTGGTATCGGAATAACCAAGCATGTGTGCAAGATTTCCGGCCCAGTCGAGCAATCCATTAGGGTGAATATGATCGTTATTCTTATATTTTCTTCTATAGATATATGCTGCAATACGTGGAAGACGGGCAATCAGGTCCATAGCATCATCAAATACCGCTTCCCAGTAATCTTTTTTGTTCATTCCCTCGGCATAGCGCTTTGCGAAATTGCTTTCCGTCTGCAAAGCCATAATACCTGTAACGAACATAGTCATTGGGTGAGTGGTAACAGGTAAGGCATCAATCACATCAAAAACATGATTTGGCACGTGTGATCTTCTCTGCCATAACGAAGTAAGATGCGCCACATCTTCTTCGGAGGGTAATTCACCCATTAGCATCAGGTAAAACAAACCTTCGGGAAGAGGTTCATTGCCATCAGGTGCCTTTGGCAGCTTTTCCTGTAATTCAGGGATAGAGTAGCCCCTGAAACGGATACCGTCCTGGGAATCAAGTAAAGAGGTTTCACTGACAAGGCCGGTAATGCCGCGCATCCCCTGGTAAATCTGGGATAGATGTACCTCCCCTATTTTTTTAGAGCCGTGTTCTTTCAGGATGTCTTTGATCTCTGCTGCTGCCGTTTCTGCTTTTACCTTGAACCTTTCCTTCATAATTCCCATGATGTAAAATTATTTTGCGAAAATACTTATTAAAGGATTGATTTCTAAATTATAAATCGATTAAATTCTACTGATTCCATCGCTGCAGCGGAGAAAGTCGAATGTTAGCAGAACTCATTTGGGGGCTTTGCGATACATATAAATGGCCACAAGGCTAAAGACCACATTAGGTAACCATGCAGCTATGAATGGATGAAGATTTCCCTTCGTTGAGAAAGTGAGCGAGAACTTATCCATCACCACGAACAGCGCTGCCACCACTATACCAAAAGCCATATGTAAGCCACTACCGCCCCGGGTTTTTCGCGAGCCCACGATGGCTCCCATTAATGTCAAAATCACCACGGCAAAAGGTGTGGCGTCTCTTTTATAACGTTCTACTTTATAATCGTTTAATCCTTCTGTACCACGTAGTTCCTCTAATTTGATATATTTCTTCAACGCCGGTGTGGTCATTTTATCCTTGAGATATTTATCGAACCTTATTTCCTGTGGCTTTACGTTGAGGCCCATATATTTTTCAGGGACAGATGTCACTGTTTCTGTTAAACCGTCGATATATCTTTCGGTTACTCGTTCCAGTTTCCATGATTTTTTCATCGTATCCCAGCGCATTGTTTGCGCCCGAAGGTTATAGGTTACGGCAGTGCCTTTCAGCCGGTCGAGGAAAAATCCGCCATAAGCTGTTTTAGAACTGGTGTCATAATTCCTCATTCCGGCATAGGTATTCGAATCAATTCTTAAATAAACATTGCTTCCCTTGGCCAGGTACTGCCCGATTTCATAAGAACTTTTGGCATCAATGTATGTAGACATGAAATTAGCCCTTAATACACTTGCCTTAGGAAATAAATACTGGGTGGCATACCAGAAGACTCCACCTACAATTACCGCCCCAATAAGATAGGGTCGCAGAAATCTGGTATATTTTATGCCTCCTGCTAGGATGGCGACTATCTCTGACCTTCCGGCCATCTGCGAGGTAAACATAATTACCGCGAGAAAAACCATTAAAGGGAAGATCATGGAGACTATAAAAGAAACAAAACCGGTGAAATATTGAGTAAGGATATAATAAGAAGACTGTCCGGATCTCACAAAATCATCCGCTTTTTCGCTGGCATCGACAACGCTGGCGATCACGGCAACAATAATTACCATGAACAGCGTGGTAGAGATTAATTTTTTGATGATGTACCAGTCGAGCTTCTTGATCATATTCAATGCCGCCAAAAGTAATTTAAAACTTTATACCTTTTATATATGAAACGAAGCATAGCGAAAATTAACACACATGGAGGTCTATATGCAAAGCTCCATCCGACCATTAAAAAAACAAAAAATATTCGGAGGAACCTTATCAGTTCTATAATAACTATGTTAATTGTGAGTACCACTATGGCACAGGATTCCTCTTTATACGTAAGGCAGCAATATTCGGATGGAAAAGATACACTCAATTACAGGATTTTGTACCCTTCTGATTATGATGTAAACCAGAAATATCCGCTGATACTGGTGTTGCATGGCGCCGGAGAAAGAGGAAACGATAATAATGCGCAGTTAATTCACGGAGGAAAGTTGTTTCTGGATTCTGCTGTGAGGGTTAAATACCCGGCATTTGTCGTCTTTCCCCAGTGCCCGGCTAATGATTTCTGGGCGAATCATAAAAAAAGCCCTGATAAGGAAGATTCGCTGGGGGGGCATAGCTACCTGTCACACAAACCTGTTAAAAAATCTTTGGGCCTGGTTAGTATGCTGATGGATTCACTGGCGCAAACGCCGCAGGTGAATACTAAAAAGATGTATGTTGGCGGACTCTCAATGGGTGGTATGGGAACATTTGAATTGTTATGGCGTAAACCAAAGTTTTTTGCTGCAGCATTTCCCATATGCGGTGGCGGTGATCCTGCCAAAGTAAATTTATATGCAAAGAATTTCCCGATATGGGTGTTTCATGGAGAGGCAGATAAAGTAGTGACACCCTCTAATTCAAGGGTTATGGTAAATGCACTAAAGAAGGCAGGCGC
>CAYLVR010000159.1:0-5078 GCA_964387165.1 uncultured Chitinophagaceae bacterium
CAAGGTAATCGCATACTGCACTGAAATTAGGAAATGAGCCTGTAATAATATGACCAGCTCCGTTCGCAAGCGCCAGGTGTAACAGTTTTGTTCCATTGGTAGTGGTAAGCACCAGTGTTTTTCCTTCAACAAATTCTCTTGGATATTCGAACGGTGAATTTCCATATTGCAATCCCTGTGCGATTTTGCCATCGCGTTCACCTGCTGTAATTCCACAAAGTGATTCACCGAGGCTGATACATTTAGCAACATCATCTACTGGTACAACACTCGACGCTCCGTTATATAAAGCTGTAGCAATTGTAGAGGTTGCCCTCAGTACATCTATTACTACAACAATTGTATCTTTTACATCATACAAATTAAGAAGGGCCGGAGAAAGAATAGTATGTAAAGATGGTTTTGTGCTCATGTTAATATTGCCCGCCATTTTTCTGTTTCTGCATAACTGCGAATTATTTCATTTCTTTTGTTCACCAATTCTTCAAGATAATTCCGGAGGTAAAGTTTGCCGGCTATTTTTCCGATGAAATCTTTTGGCAGCCCATATTCAAGTATATCAATAACGATGGTGCCATTCTGTACAGGTTTAAAATGATGTTGGTGTCTGAATTCAGCCAGGTCTCCCTTTACCTGTTCTTCAATAAAAGAAACCGGTTTATTAATACCTGTTATTTTCAACATCGTCAGCCTTGTTTTACCTGCAATTTTTCCGAGTATGGAAATTGTTTCGTTGAGATTAATAAGACTTGAGCCTGCGCCGGAAGAAAGTTTTTCTTTCCTGTTTTGAAACAAGTTCTTATAAATAGCAATATGCCTCGATAAATCGAAAACTCTTTCAGCCGGCGCCGCAATAAATGTTGTAAGATGGATATTGGCCATTCACATGATTTTACTGGAAAGGAAACTTAACCACTTTCGCTTTTAATAATCTGTCTCTTACTTCGATATTTATTTCGCTATCAATTCCTGCGTATTTATTTTCAACATATCCTATGCCGATCGCTTTTCCTAAACTTGGCGATTGCGTTCCCGAAGTAACCTTCCCGATCGTATCTCCTTCTGCATTTTTAATTACATAATCATGCCGCGGAATTCCTTTATCGATCATTTCAAACCCGACTAATTTTCTTAACGTTCCTTCAGTTTTTTGTTTTTCAAATATAGTTGATGAGGGAAATTGTTTAGTGAATTTCGCAACCCAGCCAAGCCCGGCTTCCATTGGCGATGTTGTATCATCTATATCATTTCCATATAAACAATATCCCATTTCCAAACGTAATGTATCGCGAGCACCAAGGCCTATTGGTTTTAAACCCTGTGGTCCACCTTCTTTAAATATAGCTTCCCATATTTTATCGGCGGCCCCATCTTTATCTTCAAAATAAATTTCAACACCACCGGCGCCGGTATATCCTGTTGCACTTATCAGTACATTATCTACCCCTGCAAATTTTCCTTTAACGAAGGTGTAGTATTTCAGATTTAATATATCAATAGCTGTTAATGGCTGAAGGATCTTTGTAGCGTTTGGTCCCTGTATAGCCAGCAGGCAGGTGCGCTCGGAGATATTATGCATCTCCACATTCTTTGTATTGAATGCGCTGATCCTGTTCCAGTCTTTATCAATATTTGAAGCATTCACTACCAGCATATAGGTCTTATTTTCTTCAATGCAATACACCAGGAGGTCGTCGATCAAACCTCCGTTATCGTTAGGAAGTGTGCTGTATTGAGCCTTGCCCGCAGTAAGTTTCGAAGCATCGTTACTGGTAGTACGTTGTATAAGGTCAAGGGCGTTGGGGCCTTTAAGAATAAATTCGCCCATGTGACTTACATCAAAAACGCCTGCATTTCTGCGTACCGCCTGGTGCTCATCGTTGATGCCGGTATAAGAAACAGGCATCAGGTATCCTGCAAACTCAACCATTTTCGCGCCAAGCGCCTTATGTTTTTCTGTGAACGCCGTAAGTTTCATGTGGTATCTGTGAAGGTTTATTAAGCCGCAAAAATATATAAACCCTCTTATTCAAACAGATACTTTATTTATTTACGATCCGTGGTCTGCCATCGGGGTGCATTTCATACTCCTTGCCGGCCCTGGCCCAGTACATTTTGTCTTCATTATCATAATCCCAGTCGTCAAAGTTACCCTGGCGGTTTGTCCACCTGAAGTCCATCCAATTATAGCCAGCTATTCCCTCCCCAAATGAAATATTTTTCCCTACGGGCACCTCAACAACTATTGAAACACGCTGATTTCTGAATTTATCTTCCCGGCTAATAAAAAACCCCTGCGGAAATATAATTACACTATCGGATTGTATTGGCTCGAAGATAATTTTAGCTGCCGACCTTGCCGCATCTTCTGTTGTTCTTCCCTGGCTACCTAAAATCCGGTATACGTGGAATAAGCTATCGTTGCTTTTCACCATATTTATTCTTACTGTATTCAACGATAATGAGTCATCACCTTTTGAATAAAAAGGAAAATCATTATCTATGTCCATTCCGAAAAAATCATTATGCCGGTTTTTCCAATCGCGTTTTTCGGCATCGATCATTAATTTGTGCATTGGCTGAACAATGGAGATTTGTTCTTCTTTTAATTGACTTGATCTTTTAAAATTCCTGGCCACCATAAAAAATAACATTATGGCGCTTACAAATCCTAAGATCCATAATGCTACAAATGATATACCAAGCGAATGTTTTTTTGTGCGCACACCCATCAATCTTCTTATAGCCCATGTAATTAACCCAATTAAAGGAAGCAGGAACAACAATATTAATGTCGCCCATGCAAATACATTTACAAGAGAACTGTCAAAAATAAAACCCTTTAATGGTGCGAGCGCAACACTACCGAATAGCAATCCAATAAATATGGAGAATAAAACAATAGCTACTATAGTAAATGCAAAAATAAATGCAGCTTTAAATAATATTCTTATTATATTCCCTAACCCTGAAACTGATGAGGAAGTTGATTTTTTCACCGATGTTGCAGCGGTTTCAATATCACTTTTCACTGTATTTACTATTGAATTAAGATTCACCTTTTCTCCGCGCATTTCTAATTTCTCTGATGAAGAATTAGCAACAGGAACTGCTATCCATAGAATGATATAGGATATAAACATTGTCCATCCGAAAGATCCTGAAATAATTCTTGGCACGAATCCAAAATCCCAATGCCACCATAGTGTGTGAAATCCTCCTGATATTAATGCAAGGATAAATGGAAAAGCGAATATTAATCTCGGTATCCAGATATCGATATTAAAATAAGCGGCAACACCACCTGCTACGCCTCCCAGCATTTTCTGATCGGCGCTGCGGTACAATCTTTTTGTAATATTAGATTGAATGGATCTTGACGGAACAACGATCCATAATATAATATATACCCAGAAGAGTGCGCCAAATAATAACACAAATGCAATTCGCATAATTACCGGGTCAATGCCCAGGTAGTTAGCCAAGCCGCTACATACACCGGCGAGTATTTTATCATCGCTATTCCTGAAGAATCCTGCTCTTTTCCGGTTATTAAAGTTTGTGCCGGATTTAACTGATTCTGTTGCTGGTGAAACATCTGCACCCTGCGCCTCAAAATCTTCCGGTGTTCCCATTCCTGCGATAATATTATTCACCTCTTCATCAGTTATACAATTGATCCCGGATTTTAATTTCTCCATAAAAAGCTCACCTATCCTCCCTTCAATATCATTCATGATCTCATCACGACCCTCTTCATTGGTGAAATACCTTCTTAAACTGTCAATATATTGTTTCAGTATATCGTAAGCCGTTTCTTCGATCGGTATTACCCTTCCCTGAAAATTTATATTTATTACCTTTTTCATTGTTTAATGTTTGTGTTGTTAGCGCCCTCTTTTCTAAAAGGGACGGCGCTGTGCGCCTGGGATTTATATTTTCTCTTTACCTGTTAAAGTATTCACTGCGTTGGCAAGCTCGAACCAGGTGGCTTCGAGTTCCTTATAAAACTGCTCGCCAGCTTCGGTGAGAGAGAAATATTTTCTGGGGGGGCCCGAGCTGCTTTCCACCCAACGGTAAGAAAGCATTGCAGCGTTTTTTAATCTTGTAAGAAGGGGATAGAGTGTTCCCTCAAATATCTGGAGATTGGCGGCTTTCATTTCATCCACTATATCGGATGGATATGATTCACCGCGTCGGATGATGCTGAGGATACAGAATTCCAGTATCCCCTTTCGCATCTGACTTTGAGTGTTATCAATATTCATATCATTTTGACTTATGCAATCAAAGATATGGTAATATTTAGTACTATACAATACATAGTACCAAATATTTTTCAGTACTGCCTTATAACTAGAACTCGGCGTTCTTTGGGGTCCGTGGAAAGGCTATAACGTCTCTTATATTGGTCATACCGGTCACAAAAAGCACCATTCTTTCAAATCCAAGTCCAAACCCGGCGTGGGGAACTGATCCAAAGCGCCTTGTATCGAGGTACCACCAGAGCTCTTCGGCGGGAATATTCAGTTCTTTCATTCTTTTTTCCAACAGTTCCAATCTCTCTTCACGTTGGGAGCCGCCTACAATTTCACCTATTCCCGGGGCAAGAATATCCATGGCAGCCACAGTTTTGCCGTCTTCATTCTGCCGCATATAAAAGGATTTGATCTCCTTTGGGTAGTTTGTCAGGATCACCGGTTTTTTAAAATGTTTTTCTACCAGGTACCTTTCATGTTCACTTTGAAGATCCATTCCCCAATCACTTATCGGGTACTGGAACTTTTTTTTCTTATTATGATTACTCTCTCTTAATATATCTATAGCCTCAGTATAAGTGATTCTTTCAAATTGGTTCTTCGCCACGAATTCGAGCTTTTCGATCAAGCCCATTTCGCTGCGTTCATTCTGTGGTTTGGCTTTTTCTTCTTCTGTTAAACGCTGAGCAAGAAATTCAAGATCCTCCCGATTGTTTTCCATCACATAATTAATAATATACTTGATGAACTCCTCTGCGAGGTTCATATTATCTTCCAAATCGTTGAAGGCCATTTCGGGCTCAATCATCCAGAATTCAG
>CAYLVR010000159.1:5088-8763 GCA_964387165.1 uncultured Chitinophagaceae bacterium
TGCCGGGCAGTATTCGAGTTTTCGGCCCTGAAAGTGGGTCCAAACGTGTAAATCTCGCTAAAAGCCATTGCCCCCAGCTCGCCCTCAAGCTGTCCGCTTACTGTTAAGTTGGTAGCCCGGCCAAAGAAGTCTTCTTTATAGTCTATTTCTCCTTTTTCATTTTTAGGGGCGTTTTCGGCAGGGAGGGTAGTTACCCTGAACATTTCACCCGCACCTTCGGCATCCGAAGCAGTAATAATAGGTGTATGCAGGTAAATGAATCCTTTTTCATTAAAAAATTTATGGACCGCAAATGCTAATGCGTGTCTCACACGAAAAACAGCTCCGAATGTATTTGTTCTGAAGCGCAGATGGGCTATTTCCCGTAAATATTCAAGGCTGGGCCGGTTTTTTAATTGTAAAGGATATTTTTCACCGTCGCAGTCACCCAAAACCTCGATAGCCGTTGCTTTTACTTCAAGTTTTTGCCCTCTGCCCAATGAAGGAACCACAGAGCCTGTTATTTTTAATGAGGCGCCGGTAGTAATGCGTTTTAACTCCGATTCATTTAATGAACCAAGTTCTGCAACTACCTGGAGATTTGTATTAGTTGAACCGTCGTTTAACGCTATAAACTGGTTATTTCTGAATGTACGCACCCATCCCATAACAATCACTTCCTGGGATTGGGGTTCCCAGTTCAGCAGTTCCTTGATTTTTACACGCTTGTTAAACATAATCGCAAATATAAGTTTCGTCGCTACGCGACGAAAGTCGGAGTGAATATTCTTTTCTGCAACCTTTTTGGCACAGAATCCATTATTTACAGATTTCGTAACTACCTGTTGGTATTAATCTGGTAATTTTGCCGCTCGTGGCAGCAAGAACGATTCAAATAGCACTGGTAGGCAACCCCAATAGCGGTAAAAGCTCACTTTTTAACTCCCTCACCGGATTAAACCAGAAAGTAGGAAACTTTCCGGGAGTAACTGTCGATAAAAAAGCAGGCACCTGCCAAATCGCACCGGGCGTGGGCTCATTAATTATTGATCTTCCCGGAACTTACAGTTTGTATCCGCGACGTGAAGATGAATGGGTAGCATACCGGGTGCTCATGCAACAGGATCATACTGTTGATCCCGAAATGTTGATCCTCGTTGCCGATGCAAGTAACCTGAAAAGAAACCTGCTTTTTGTTTCTCAGATTATCGATCTGAAGATCCCGGTTGTTGTAGCGCTCACCATGCTCGATATTGCTAAGAAAAAAGATATTAATGTAGACGTGGCGGAGCTTGAGCGTGAACTGGGTGTTCCGGTTGTTCCTGTTAATCCGCGTAAAAATAAAGGTATTCCTCAACTGAAACGCATCATTGAACAGATGGCAGGCCAGTTGAACAAACCTCCGGTAAGAGATTTTATTAATAATGAAGGGCTTGCATTACCAGCAATTAATGATGTAAAGGAATTATTACCACATATCAGTGATTACCGCGCCATACACTACCTGATCAATCACGAATCATTTGGATTAGCTGATGGCATGCAGGAAAAAATAGAGGATATAGAACGTGCACATTCATTTAATCATACAAAGGTTCAGGCTGAAGAAATAGTTCAACGCTATCAACGCATATCCCACGTGTTAAAGCAATCTGTTTCGGAGCCGAATCCATTACAAAAAACAATGTTTACCGAAAAACTCGATGATATTCTTTTGCATCGTGTTTGGGGTTATGTAATATTAATAGGTGTATTGTTCTTATTGTTCCAGAGTATTTTCTGGCTTGCAGAATATCCAATGAATTTTATTGAATGGACCTTCGCTGAAGCAGGCACCTGGCTAACTAATGTTTTGCCGGAAGTGTGGTGGTCGGATTTATTTATTAATGGAATTGTCGCCGGACTCAGTGGCATTATCATATTTATTCCCCAGATCGTTATTTTATTTGGATTAATTAATATACTCGAAGACACAGGTTATATGGCGCGCATCAGTTTTTTAACTGATAAATTAATGCGTAAGGCCGGGTTAAATGGAAAAAGTGTAATGCCAATGATCAGTGGGTTTGCCTGTGCAGTTCCTGCGATCATGAGTGCCAGGAATATCGAGAATAAAAAAGAAAGACTACTGACAATTCTTGTTACGCCGTTGATGAGCTGCAGTGCGCGCCTACCGGTTTATACGATATTAATAAGCCTTGTTATTCCTAAAACACTAATAGCAGGATTTATTGGTTTGCAGGGACTGGTAATGATGGGGCTTTATATTCTTGGTGTTGTTTTCGCTTTACTGATTTCTTATATAGCCAAAGGGTTTATTAAGATTAGAGAAAAGAGTTTCTTTATTCTTGAATTACCTGTTTACCGGGCTCCGCGGTGGAAGAATATTATAATAACCATGGTAGAGAAAGCAAAAATATTTGTTTTCGAAGCCGGTAAGGTGATCATGGTAATCAGTTTAATTTTATGGGCGTTGAGTAATTTTGGTCCAGGTGAGGAAAAACATCCTCCTCTTGAAAATTCATACGCAGGTATAATGGGCAAAGCAATTGAACCCGTTATTGAACCGCTTGGGTTCGACTGGAAAATAGGTATCGCATTAATTACTTCATTTGCAGCGCGCGAGGTATTTGTAGGAACGATGGCTACTTTATATAGCGTGGAAAATGATAACGAAGAAGGACTGATGCTCCGCGAAAAAATGCAGCAGGCAAAATTTAAAGACGGCTCTAAAGTATATACATTGGCATCGGGTGTTTCGCTAATGATATTCTATGTTTTTGCAATGCAGTGCATGAGTACGCTGGCTATTGTTAAACGCGAAACCCGATCATGGAAATGGCCTATAATACAGTTTGTATATATGACTGCCCTGGCGTATTTGATGAGCTTGCTGGCATATCAGGTATTAAGCTAATACTCCCAGTTTGGTTAGCTCTTCCCGCAGTTTTTCAGGTGAAATAAATTGAATGGCATGCATACCCATTGCTGCAGGTGCGGCAAGGTTCCTGGGGGCGTCATCAATGTAAACCGCGGTAGCCGGGTCGATATTATACCGGTTTACAATCAATTCATATATTTCTTTAAACGGCTTGCGTATTTTTTCTTCCCCACTTACCAGTCTTCCATCGAACCACTGTAAAAAATCGAATCGTTTAAGCGCAACAGGGAACGTTTCATGGCTCCAGTTGGTTAAAGCGTATAATTTATATTTCCCGGTTTCCTTTAATTCTTTGAATATCTCTACTGTGCCATCTATAGGGCCTTTTAACATGTCTTCCCATCTGTCATAATAAATACGAATATTTTTTTCTTCATGAGGGAACCTGGTCACCAGTTCTTCCGTTGCTTCTTTTAATGTTTTACCTCCATCCTGTTGTGCGTTCCATTCGGAGGTACAAATATCTTCATAAAAAGTTTTCAGTTTCTGATCATCATTAAAAATAGTCTTGTACACATAATCCGGGTTCCAGTCAACCAGTACTCCACCTAAATCGAATATTACAGTTTCAATTTTATTCATGTTCTAAATTTAATTAATTTTTCCACTGCATGTTCCAGGGTCGATTCCTTTTTACCAAAACAAAAACGCACTACTTTATTATCTTTCCCGCATTTGTAAAATGCAGATACCGGAATCGTCGCGACACCTGCCTCTTTTGTTAAACGTACAGCAAAATCCATTGCTGGTTCATC
>CAYLVR010000160.1:0-8751 GCA_964387165.1 uncultured Chitinophagaceae bacterium
GGGGAGTAGGAATACTCCCCTTATTAACCCCTAAACCCTAAACCGTAGAAAAAAAATCATCAGAATTATATATCAATAATTTATAATGCGTTCTATTATTCATATCCTCAGGTATCAATCGGCCACCTGCTCATAAACCCATAAACTATGCCAAAAAAGGGAAATAGGACCCAACTAAGGGTAAGCACGTAGAGGATTTTTTTAAGTTTAGGGTTTTATTATAATACTACTCACCACGGGCTGAGTTTCTGCCACAGGGCAACCGCCAGCACTGGTCTCTGCGACTTCCTAAGGTCGGCAAACGATATTAATTCAGTAACTTTGCACACTTTTTCACCCTTATTATATTTCCGAGGTCGTTTATGGCAGCCAGATACAGAGAATTCGCAAAACTGAATTTACCGTCAATAGAACAGGAAATGCTTGCCAACTGGAATCAAAGCCAGGCATTTGAAAAAAGCGTTTCTCTGCGTGAGGGTTCCAAACCATTTGTGTTTTACGAAGGGCCGCCAAGTGCGAATGGCATGCCCGGTATTCACCACGTTATCAGCCGCTCATTAAAAGATCTTGTTTGCCGTTACAAAACCATGCAGAATTTCCAGGTTAAACGTAAAGGCGGCTGGGATACTCATGGTCTGCCCGTAGAATTAGGTGTTGAAAAAGAACTCGGCATCAGCAAAGAAGATATCGGTAAAAAAATATCGGTAGAAGAATACAACCGGAAATGCCGTGAAGCAGTATTAAGATATAAGGATAAATGGGACGATCTTACCCGCAAAATGGGTTATTGGGTCGATCTGGAAAACCCATACGTCACCTTCGAAAATAATTATGTTGAAACCCTCTGGTGGATACTTAAAGAATTGTACAAGAAAGGATTGTTATACGAAAGTGTAAGCATTCAACCTTATTCACCTGCAGCCGGAACAGGCCTCAGCTCACATGAACTGAACCAACCGGGTACCTATAAAATGGTAAAGGACACATCGGCTGTGGTCATGTTCAAAACCATCAAAAACAAAAAAACAGATTTTCTTTTTAAGCTTCTCGGGAAAAATGAAGAACTGTTCTTTATGGCCTGGACCACCACACCCTGGACGCTTCCATCCAACCTTGGCTTAACCGTTGGACCTAAGATCGAATACGCCCTTGTAAAAACTTTTAATCCTTATACGCACCGGCCAATTAATGTAGTACTCGCTAAGGATCTGATACCTAATTATTTTAAGGAAGAAGGAAAAACAGGAGAGGTTCCCTCATCTTATAGCGAAGCAGATAAGATCCTGCCGTGGAAAGTACTTGCTACTTTTAAGGGTGCACAATTAGAAGAGGCTAAATACGAACAACTCCTTCCATACGAAGCGAATACTCCTGAAATAGCAGGCGGTAATCCATTCCGGGTTTTACTCGGCGATTTTGTAACCACTGAAGATGGTACAGGTATCGTTCATACTGCCCCGGCATTTGGAGCGGACGATTACAAAGTGGGTAAGAAATATGACATCGGAATCCTTACAATGGTCGACAGGCAGGGAAAATTTGTTGATGGCCTCGGCGAATTCAGCAACCGTTATGTAAAAAATTACACCGATGATAAAGATTATGTTGATGTAAATGTTGACATCTCCGTAAAACTCAAAAAAGAAAACCGCGCTTTTAAAATAGAAAAGTACGAACATAACTACCCACATTGCTGGCGTACCGATAAGCCTATATTATACTATCCCCTTGATGCCTGGTTCATCAGAACAACAGCGGCGAAAGCAAAAATGGTGGCGCTCAATGAAACGATCAACTGGAAACCTAAATCAACCGGTGAAGGAAGATTTGGTAACTGGCTCGAAAATATGGTAGACTGGAACCTGAGCCGCTCACGTTTCTGGGGAACTCCATTACCCATCTGGCGCACCGAAGATGGCAGCGAAGAAAAATGTATTGGTTCAATAAAAGAACTAAACGAAGAAATTAAAAAAGCCAACGAAACACTCGGCGACGATATCAATAAAAAATATTTACACGAGGGAATTCTTGATCTGCATAAACCTTATGTAGATGAGATCATATTAGTGAGTGAGAGCGGAATTCCAATGCACCGCGTGCCCGACCTTGTTGATGTATGGTTCGATAGCGGCGCAATGCCTTATGCGCAGTGGGGGCTTGATTATAAAAAAATGGATGCAGGCGACGAACAGCCTTTTAATGCTCCATTCAACACCAATTATCCTGCAGACTTTATTGCAGAAGGAGTTGACCAGACAAGAGGATGGTTTTATACCCTTCACGCAATTTCTACTTTATTATTTGGATCAGAAGCTTATAAAACCTGCGTATCCAACGGGTTGGTTCTTGATAAGAAGGGGAACAAAATGAGTAAGCGCGTGGGCAATGTTGTTGATCCTTTTAAAACAATTGAAGAATTTGGCGCAGATGCCACCCGGTGGTACCTGATTACCAATGCATCTCCATGGGAGAGCATGAAATTTGATATAGATGGCATTAAAGAAGTGCAGCGTAAATTCTTCGGTACATTATATAATACCTACCAGTTTTTTGCGCTGTATGCAAATGTTGATGGATTTTCTTTTAAGGAAGAATATATTCCTCTTAATAAACGTCCCGAAATAGACCGCTGGATACTTTCTTCATTGAATACTTTGGTAAAAAATGTTACCGGGTATATGGATGATTATGAGCCCACACAGGCCGGTCGTGCCATAGAGGATTTTGTTGATGAACAGTTAAGCAACTGGTACGTGCGTTTGTGCAGAAGAAGGTTTTGGAAAGGAGAATATGAGCATGATAAAATCTGCGCCTATCAGACCCTATATGAATGTATTGAAACCGTATTAAAATTAATGGCGCCGATAGCTCCTTTTTTCAGCGACTGCATCTACCAGAACCTGAACACTGTTTCAGGAAGATCCAAAGAATCGTCTGTGCATCATACGCTATTTCCAAAGCCTGATAATAATGTTATTGATCAGTCGCTGGAAGAAAGGATGCAGTTGGCACAGGATATTTCCTCGCTGGTATTATCATTGCGGAAGAAGGTGAATATAAAGGTCCGTCAGCCTCTGCAGAGAATATTGATACCCGTTAGCAACAGCATTATTAAAAAGCAGGTGAGCCTGATAGAGGAGTTGATAAAAACGGAAGTGAACGTTAAGGAAATAGAATACCTGGAAAACGATAATGGCTTTATCAGGAAGAAAATAAAACCTAATTATACGGCTCTTGGTAAAAGAATGGGACCCAAAATGAAAGCAATGGCCACAGTAATCGGTGAAATGCAGCAGCAGGATATTGCAAAGCTTGAAAAAGAAGGTTCTATTTCATTGTTAATTGGGGACGAACCTGTAATATTACAAATACAGGAAGTTGAGATTTCCAGCGAGGATATTCCGGGCTGGATGGTGGCTAATAAAGACACGCTGACTGTTGCCCTCGATGTAAATGTGACCCCGGCTTTGGTAAGTGAAGGAAATGCACGTGAGCTGGTAAACAGGGTACAGAAGATCAGGAAAGACAGTGGGTTTGAGTTGACAGACAGAATACTGGTAAAACTATCGGAACATGGAGAACTTAAGGAATCCATCGCCCGGTTTAATAACTATATTTGCGCCGAAATTTTAGCCGATCAACTTGAAATGGTGCCCGAATTAAATGAAGGTACCGAAGTAGAAGTGAACGATATTCCGGTGAAAGTGTTTGTTTCAAAAAAAGCCTGATAATATGGCAACAAAAAAAAAGGCAGCAACAAAACCTGCGGCCAAAAAAAACACACCTGTAAAAAAAGCGGCTCCTGCCAAAAAAGCGGCTGCTGCAAAACCTGTATCCAAAGTAGTTAAACCTGCTCCTAAAAAAGCAGGAAAGCCTTCTGCAAAGAAGCCCGAAAAAGCACCCGTTAAAAAAACAGCAGGCAAATCAGCGCCCGCTGCTAAAGCCGCTCCTGCAAAGAATGCAGTGAAGGCAAAGACAAATAAAAAAATAGAAGCTAAAAAACCAGTGATGCCGAAAAATGAAGTGAAACCTGCCTCTGCCCATCGATCGTCGAAGCATAGCGAAGGTGATAAAGCTACGACGGGTAAGGAGGAAAAGAAATCAAAAGTGAAGAATGAACCAAAGCCCACCCCTGTTAATAAATCGCAGAAGCATAGCGAGGTCGAGAAGGCTTCGGCGGGCAAGGAAGAAAAAGTAGTAGTTGAAAAACAACCAGAGGTAAAAAAGGTTGAAGAAAAAACGAAATTGCTTAAAATCCCCCCTGCTAAAAAACCAGCTCCGCAAGTACAAAAAACGCCAGCAAAATTCGTAATGCCAGAAATGAAGACTAAGACTGTAAAAAAGTATGAGCCTGAATTTACTAAATCAGTATTGGACCAGCCGGAAATAATTTCATCCGGACCAACACTCCGGTACAGCGATTCAGAATTACAGGAATTTCGTGAACTGATCCAGAAAAAACTGGATCAGGCAAAAAAAGAGCTCACTTATCTGCAGGGATTAATTACCCGTAAAGATGAAATGGGTGGTGATGAAAACGAGAACCGTTATATGACCATGGAAGATGGCAGTATGAGCATGGAGCGCGAGCAGCTTGCACAGATGGCCAGCCGCCAGATCAATTATATCGACCATCTCGAAAAAGCATTGATGCGTATCGAAAACAGAACTTATGGCATCTGCCGTGTTACTGGTAAACTGATTGATAAGGCACGTCTCCGCGCAGTTCCGCATGCAACGCTTTCTATCGAAGCGAAGCAGATGATGAATAAATAATTAAAGATCAAACTCAGAAGTTAAAAAATGAGATCGACTCCTGTTTTTAACTTCTGAGTTTTTACTTATTCAGCATATACCTGTTTACAAACTTAATAGTCTCGTTGAGATTATGCATTGCTTTCGGTGGACGAATCCCATGACGCTGGCCCGGGTAGATCATCATCTCAAAAGATTTATTAAGATCTTCCAGTTTATCAATTAATTGAAGACTATTCTGCATGTGTACATTATCATCTGTAGAGCCATGCACAATTCTTAATACACCCTTGTATTTATCGGCATATGTCATTACCGATGTGTTTTTATATCCTTCAGCATTTTGCTGAGGTGTTTTCATAAACCTTTCGGTGTAATGTGAATCGTATAACCTCCAGTCGGTAACAGAATACAACGCGATTCCATGAGTAAAAACATCTGCGCCATAAGTTAATGCCATACAGGTCACGTATCCACCGTAACTTCCTCCTGTAATTCCAATCTTTGTTGCATCTGCCCATGGCTGCGAGCGTATCCATTTTGCACAATCCATATAATCCTCTATTTCATATTTACCAAGTTGCCTGAAAATATAATTGATCCCTTTTCTTCCAAAATGACCGCTACTGCGATTGTCCATAGCAATCTGAATTATACCATCCTGTGCGAATAATTGTCCTGTGCCACCAACAGGTTTCCAACGATCATAAACAGTGCCCGAATTTGGTCCGCCATATATAGATATCCAAACAGGATATTTTTTTGTGGAATCGAAATTAAGTGGGTAAGTGATGATCATGGGAAGATCGAATAACCCATCCGGTGATTTAACAGTAATTAATTTATTCTGAGGAATAAAATAATTATCGAATTCGGGACCTTTTGCGTTGAATATTTCCCTAACCCATTTTCCCGAATTATTAATTAATACAATTGTTGGGAGTGTTTGTAAATTTGAATATCCGGCAATAATGTATTTTCCATTTGGAGAAATATCTGCCATATCATAGCTGTAATTTCCTGTTGATAATCTTGTAACCGTTTTACCATTGAAGGGGATCTTATAAATATCAAATCTCGCCGAGTTGTCTTTCCTGGCGCGGATATAAACGAATTTATTTTTCTCATCAATATAAAGTACTGTGGTTCCCCAGTAATTTCCTTTTGTTACCTGGTTAATGAATTTCCCATTAACGTCATAGAGGTAAAGATTTTCCCAGCCGTCTTTATCAGAGACAATGATAATCCCTTTATTATCTTTCAGGAAATTTAACCGGGTTGCATTAAGAGCAACCCATGTTGATTGGTTTTCCCTGTATATTTCTTTTTTAGATCCGCTGGTCGAATTAATTGAATAGATAATTAATTCGTCCTGTCCCCGATTCATCCACTGAACAAATAATTCATTTGATGGCGACCAGGCTGGCTTCCCGAAATACTGATCTTTTGTTGCGTCAAAATCTGCCCAGGTTGTTTTATTTGATGTAACAGGAACGATTCCGATTTTTACCTGCGGGTTTTTATCTCCTGCCTTTGGGTAATGTGCATTCTCTAAATAACCATGCTGTCCATCTGCAACATAGATTGGAAATACAGGCACTTCAGAATCATCGAATCGCATATAGGCAATTTGTTTGCTGTCGGGCGACCACCAGAAAGCACGATATTGGGAAACTCTTCCCAATATTTCTTCATAATATATCCATGAGGCATAACCATTCAGAATAACATCGGAACCGTCCGTTGTTAATGCAGTTTCTTTATTTGTAGAAAGATCTGTGATATATAAATTATTATCCGGCTTTGTATATGCCACGAATTTTTTATCAGGAGAAAATTGAATATTAATAGCTCCTTTTATTTCCGGTTCATTTTTTTCGGGTTTTAGGTAAGGAACTGCATTGCCGGTAACTGCTTCAACCAACATCATCACTTCTTTTCCATTTACATCTTTTCTTAATTCAAGGTAATGATCGTCGTCTGCCCAGCTTTCAATTTTGGGCATTTGTTTTACCACATCCGGGAAAGATCCCAGGAATAATTGGTTGTAGGTGAAATTCTTTTTCTGTGCGAAAGAAATGGCCGGCGCGATCAGCAATACAAATAATAATCTTTTCATAATTGTTGCAAACTTCAGAGTCTGCAAAACTACTTTACTTCCTGTAAATCAACTAACCTTCTGTACGTTCCATTAACCGCCAGTAATTCTTCATGAGTGCCCCGTTCAACGATCTGTCCTTTTTGCAGGACAATAATCTCATCTGCATGACGAATAGTGCTGAGCCTGTGGGCTATCACAATACTGGTGCGGTTCTGCATCATCTTATTGATTGCATCCTGAACAAGACGCTCGCTTTCAGTATCAAGAGAAGAAGTGGCTTCATCTAAAATAAGTATGGGTGGGTTTTTAAGAATAGCCCTTGCAATGGTAACGCGTTGCCGCTCACCTCCGGATAGTTTCGATCCGCGGTCGCCGATATTGGTATTATACCCTTCTTCTTTTGTTTCAATAAATGAATGCGCATTGGCGATTTGCGCTGCTCTTTCAATTTCTTCCTGCGTAGCAGCCGGACTTCCTAAAATAATATTATTAGTAATTGTATCATTAAATAATATTGGTTCCTGCGTAACAATCCCCATATGATTACGCAAAGAATGAAGGGAATATCTTTTGATATTAATCCCATCGATCAGTAGTTCTCCTTTGCTTACATCATGAAAGCGGGGAATTAGATCTGCCAGTGTTGATTTACCGGCGCCAGATGAACCTACCAGCGCCACAGTTTTACCTTTCTGAATTTTTAAACTGATATTATCAAGAATTATAGTGTCTTCATAATGAAATGAAACATTATTAAATTCTATTGAATCTTTAAATTCATGAAGTATTTCCGGGTTGACTGGTTCTTCAACAACAATGGGCGCCTTCACAATCTCTTCAATACGTTTTATGGCCGCGCTACCTCTTTGTGCGTTATAAAAGGCTGTGGATAAGGATTTGGCAGGGTTAATGATCTGCGTAAAAAATACTATATATGTAATAAATGTGTCTGGTTCTATACTACTTCCCGAAAAGACTAACCTTCCTCCAAAATATAAAACGCAGCACAAAACCAATACACCTAAAAATTCGGACATCGGCGAAGCAAGGTCTCTTCTAAATACAATTTTATTGCGCAGATGAGTTAATGTATCGTTGCTTTTAAAAAATTTAGACTGCAATAATTTTTCGGCGTTAAATGCTTTAATCACTCTTAATCCGCCCAGGGTTTCATCAAGTATCGACATTAATGTGCCCATTTCTTCCTGTGCACTTGTTGATTGTTTTTTTAATGAGCGGCTCACACGACCAATAATAAATCCTGTAATAGGTAATAAAACCAAAAGGAATAATGATAGTTGCGGACTTAAAACAACCAGCATTGTTAATATCACAATTATAGTAAGTGGTTCCTTTAATAAACCTTCAAGTGTTCCGATAATGCTCCACTCAATTTCATGGGCATCATTACTCATACGACTGTTAATATCGCCCTTGCGTTGCTCTGTGAAATAGCCGATGGGCAGGTCCAGGATTTTGGTGTATAGGTCTGCGCGCAGACGTTTCATGATCCTGTTTCTTATAGGAGCCAGCACCCGGTAAGAAAAATAAATGAATATGTTTTTGAAGAAAATAGATATGATAATAAGTATGCAAATGGCTCCGAGCGCGTAGATCTGGCTATGTTCACGGATAAGTGTGCTCAGGTAATATTTGAGGTAGTTCAGGATGCCCGAGGCTGAAAATGAAAATTCAGGTTGCACATTTACCAGTGCTTCTTTATTAAACAGTAATTGCAGGAAGGGGGCAAGCATAGCCAGCGAAACCAGTGAAAAAATTACGGAAAGCAGATTAAACAAAACATAAACGGCAATTTTCCCTTTCTGGTCGCTCAGGTACTTGAGAATAATCGAAAAACGCTTCATTGTGGGCAAAGATAAAGGATAAGCAGCCGG
>CAYLVR010000161.1:0-8737 GCA_964387165.1 uncultured Chitinophagaceae bacterium
TTGAAAAATCAGAAGCGGCAAAAACAGATAGTATTAAAGCATCTATACAACACATCCAGGGCTTTATCAAATCATCGGGCTGGAATAAACAATCAATCTATAGCTTACTCTCAGACAGGATAGCAGGACTGGTTCCAGAGACTATTACATTGGAGACAATAAATATACATCCTTCTAATACCGAGAATTCTAATTTCAAACAGGACACAATTCTCGTTACCGGAATTGCAGATGATGCTATGGAAGTAAACAGATTTATGAATAATGTTAAAAGTATTAAGCAGGTTAAAGAAGCGGCAGTTAAAAACTACCAGTATAGGCGGGAAAAAGAGATGGGAACTTTTATAATGGAAATTGTTACACGCTAATGTTATCAAAATACACATATAAACAAAAATTCAGGCTATTGCTGGCAGGATCTGCGGCAATGTTGTTTATCTGTTACCAGTTTTCTATAAAACAAACGATTAGCGAATACAGGAAGCACAAAGAACTTACACAAACAATAGCCGATGCACTGAATACCGGCAATATCAGTGACCTTAAAAATGAATACCAACAGGTAAATAGAATATTGAACGACTACAAGTTGGATACTTTGAATCCTGCCAGAAGTTTATTAGGGGTAATTAGCAGGTACTGTAGTTTAAATGAACTTAGTGTCAAAGAATACAAGCCTGTTGGATGGAATAACGTTGAAAACATCAGTGTATTTAACCGTTATATTGTTGTTGAGGGAAGCTTTAATGAATGTTTGAAGCTGGTGTATGAACTGGAAAATAATGAAAAGATTGGAAGACTGGTATCAGTTAATTATAAAAGTTATGAGGATAAAAAAACTGGTACCGTAAAACTCAACTGTGTCATTTATGTGCAAAACGTTATATAAATCCAGAAAGTGCCTTTCATGGCCGTATTTATTCCTACTTTTCTTCGTACTTGTAGGATGTGAGGAGGCGCTCCAATCTTCTTTGGTAGAAAAAAAGGTTCAGCCGATCGCTCCTGCAGAAAATGTAATTACAGTATCTCCTGTTAACTTTAACTGGGAAACCGTTAACTCTGCAGAATCTTACAGAATAAGAGTTATGTCGCCTTCTTTTGACTCGGCGCAGGTTTTAATTTTTGACAGTCTTATTCAAAGGAACATTATATCCCTTCCATTGGATAGCGGTGTTTACCAATGGAAAGTTCAGGCCATTAACAGTAGTTCCGTTTCCCTGGAAAGTGATGCGAGAACTCTAATTATCGAATGAGTAATGCAACAAAAGACACTTAAATATATACTGATAGGAGGAGTTGTATTCATTTGGGGATTGATTATTTATAAAATAATTGATGCTACAGGAGAAGAGGTAGTGCCTGTAAAGCCATCTGTCAATTATAATGTAAAGGATATGGAATTTGAGAAATTCACACTTAACGCTGATTATCCTGATCCATTCCTGCCTGATGCAACAACCGTATTCGATTCTGTAAAAACACCAGGAATCCCTCAGCCGCCTGTGCAGCAATCAGAAACTCCAAAACCCGATCTCAGTTTTATTGAATATCATGGAATGATCAATAACCCGTTAAAACGCGTAAAAGTTGGTATGATTAAGCTTAATGGCAAAGAGCTTTTGGTTAAAGAAAAAGAAGAGATTGGAGAAGTATCAATTACGAAAATTGGAAAGGATGTTCTATCCATATTTTTTAGAGGCCAAAGTTACCGGATCCGGAAAGAATGATGAAGGAATTTTAAAATATCCCCCTTATTTGCAATTGCCATTGATACGTAAAAGGACATTTTATCAAACCGAATAACCACATCGCCCATTCAGGGAATTGATTATTTTTTACAATTGCCATAAAATAAAATTTCGTTTTTTTAAATTAGCAGCCTGCAGAAAAAGATCGCAGGCTGCTGTTTTGAATGATTAACAATTAACAATTAATAATTAACAATTAACTTTCAACCGCCACCTGGCTAACTGCCGTAACCACCGTTCCTGCTACCCCCAAATAACCGGCGATAGTAATGATAATTGTCGGCAATGCCACTGGTGCAGCAATTATCGCAGCACTAACCGCAACCAACGTAATTCCAATCGTTTTTAATTTTTGAAAAAACTTCGGTGTGGGCGACGCGGCACGTTCAAGAATTGTCAGACCGTCGATCTTGTTTTGTGTACCCATTAATCGCATTTGATTTCTATTGACTAACATAAAATTTAAAATTGAATTGTTTAAAAATGCGCCGGGCCGAAACCCGGCGCTTGTACTTAAATAAAAGCTGATGAAGAAACATGATTACAGTACAGCTACCATTGCACCCTTATTACCAGGATGGTCAAAAGCTGTAGCAGTAACACTTGTTCCGGCAACCTGCTCATTTAAAATCGTGGCAGTATATATCCACTCTGTCTCTATTTCATTGAGAACCGCATTGCCTTCTTCTATCAGAATGCCATTTGCTGCGTGAATGGATACTTTTACTGAACTAACTTTAAAATCATCGGTTGCTTTTACCGCGATCGTACTTCCAATCGCACCTGTGTAAGGGTCAGTATTAAGCGCTGTTACCTTCGGTGGCTGCACTGCATCCCTTAAAGCAAGATTGTAGGCCGTTTCATCGCGTTTTATCGCCGCTTGATAAGCGTCTTTTAAAACGGAATTAACCGGGTTTTTCGAAATCGCCCTTGCGTATTTCACAGCCTCTTTAAAAGCGCTGCGGATTTTAAGAGACTCTTCCGTTACCGGGTTCCTTGTTTTCCTTGGTGACTTGGCAACAATAACGGTTCCTGATTTTTTTTGGCGGAACACCATATTCTTACCTATTTTTCCTGTAAAGCCGTCGGCAAACAGGTTGTCTATTGATTTACCCATAAAATATGTTTTTTAGTTTCAGGCTAAAAGCCGTCGATGGGCCACCTGAAACTGGTGATTAAAATTGTTTGTCTAAGAACTCCTGTCTCTCGCTTCTGCAGGTGAAAAAAGAGGTGCCTCTCCCTTCTTTCCGGCACAGCCCCGCAGTTGCGATTGACAATGCAAGAATACATTTCCGAACAAGTGTTTCAATTAAAAAAGGTTATAATGGCTTATTTGGCGGCTGAGTCGGCCGAATCGGGGGCTGACCCGGCTGGCTCAACTACAAAAACCAGCCATTTCAGGAAACCGTTTCCGGTAATTTTCACTAACGGGCACGTACACGCCGTCTAAAAAACAAATACGCGCCACCCCACAGCAAATGCATGAGCAACATAAATGGCCAGCTACATCCTGGCACAAAAAAAAGGAGAAGAACATTTGAATAGTTCTTCTCCTTTTACCTTCACCTGGTAGTATCAGGCAGCTCCTGCGCCCTTTTTCAAAGGGAAAACAGGCACGCTACCCTAAAGCGATTGCAAGCACTTCGTTCATCGTTTTTACATAATGGAATTTCATTCCCTTAATAAAAGACGGATCGATATCCTCTATATCCTTCTGGTTCTGCCAGCATAAAATAATTTCTTTCAACCCGGTTCTTTTTGCTGCAAGTATTTTTTCCTTAATTCCTCCCACAGGCAATACCTGCCCACGCAAAGTAATTTCACCGGTCATACCTAAATACGACTTCATTTTTTTACCCATTAATGCAGAAGCTATTGATGAGATCATTGTAACACCAGCACTCGGGCCATCCTTCGGCACTGCCCCTTCAGGCACATGCACATGCACCATTTTCTTTTCGAATATTTTCGGGTCTATACCAATCTTTTTTGCATTCGACTGCAGCCAGGTGAAAGCCGTTACTGCACTTTCCTTCATTACATTTCCTAAGTTACCCGTCAGCTTGATATCTCCTTTTCCATCACTTAAACTTGTTTCAACAAATAATATATCTCCTCCTACAGCGGTCCATGCTAACCCCACGGCAACACCAGGCATATTTGCCACTTTGTACATTTCATTGCTGAACCTTGCACGTCCAAGTATTTTAAGCAGATCCTCGGGCAACACCACAGGTTTCACTTTATTTTTAATCGCGTACTCTTTTGCAGTATAGCGCATTACAGAAGCAATATACCTGTCCAGCTCTCTTACTCCGCTCTCTCTCGTGTAATCCTGGATAATTTTTTCAATGACCTTATCGCCTAATTTAAATTTTACGCCTTTCAGTCCGTGTGCCTCCTGTTGTTTGGGAATTAAATGTCTTTTTGCAATTTCTACTTTTTCTTCAACGGCATAACCACTCAAATGAATTATTTCGAGCCTGTCGCGTAACGCAGGTTGAATATTATTTAAATCATTGGCAGTCGCAATGAATAACACTTTGCTCAAATCATATTCCTGTTCCAGGTAATTATCATAGAAAGTATTATTCTGTTCGGGATCCAGCACTTCCAATAATGCAGATGAAGGATCGCCGCGCATATCACTTCCCACTTTGTCTATTTCATCCAATATCATTACGGGGTTAGAAGATTTTACTTTTCTTATTGATTGTAAAATTCTTCCAGGCATGGCGCCTATATATGTTTTACGGTGACCACGAATTTCACTTTCATCATGTAACCCGCCTAAACTTAAACGCACATATTTTCTACCGATAGCGCTGGCGATGCTTTTCCCTAACGATGTTTTACCAATACCGGGAGGACCAACAAAACAAAGTATCGGGCTCTTCATATCGCCCTTCAATTTCAATACGGCAAGATATTCGAGAATACGCTCTTTCACTTTCGCCATTCCATAATGGTCCTTATCTAAAACCTTCCCGGCTTTTAATAAATCGTATGAATCTTTTGAATATTCTTCCCAGGGAAGATCGAGCATCAGGTCGAGATGATTATATACCACCGAATAATCAGGTGTGCTCACATGCATTCTCTCTAGCTTTTCAATTCCTTTGCGGAACATATCCTTTGCAGCCTGCGGCCACTTTTTTGCATCTGCTTTTTTCTGCATCTCCCGCAATTCGCGATCATTGGTATCGCCACCTAATTCATCCTTGATACTTTTCATCTGCTGCTGCAGAAAATATTCACGCTGTTGTTTATCGAGCTCAGTTTTTGTTTTAGTAGTAACCTTATTTTTTAATTCAGCGAACTGTAGCTCACGATTCAACAACTGCGTTAACAGATCCGCTCTTTCCTGGATATTATTCAACTCAAGCAGTTTCTGTTTTTCAGGAAGATCTGTATTCAGGTTGCTGGAAATAAAATGAATCAGGAAAGAAGGGTTCTCGATATTTTTCAGGATAATACCTGCTTCGGAAGGTATATTCGGCGACAACTGTATAATCTGCGTTGCCAGGTCTTTGATATTTGAAATATAGGCCTCAAAATTCTGGTCCTCGGGAACCTCCGGCTCCTGGAGCGTTTCAACCTTCGCAACAAAGTAAGGATCTTCTGAAACGATTTCTGTCACTTTAAAACGCTGCCTGCCCTGGATAATTACTGTTGTACCGCCATCGGGCATTTTAATCAGTTTAACTATCCTCGCAATGGTACCTATATCTTCAAGATCAGTAACGGTGGGGTCCTCTATATTGGAATCTTTCTGTGACACAACGCCAACAAGTTTTTCCGCTTTATAGGCATCATTCACAGCTTTGATGCTTTTGTCTCTGCCCACTGTTATGGGTAAAACAACACCAGGGAACAATACAGTATTTCTGAGAGGTAATAATGGCAATTCTGCGGGCACATTGGCTTCCTGGCCATTATCATTTTCGTTTTCATTTAAGGGGATAATGGGAATAAAATCCATTTCTTCTTCCGGCCTGAGATTATAAAAATCTTTCATTAACATCTTTTATCTATGACAAAATAACACTTCCATTTCAGTTTTCCTCCTTTATGGGGGAATGGGCTATACAAGTCAAGGATGGTGCCAGAGGAAAAAGGTACGCCATTAATGCAGACTGCCCGGAGGAGCACTTTTGCTCTTTTTTGGTGAAACATGATGGAGCGTCCGGATGAATTCACGCAGATTCTTAGGAGCGTTTTTGCTCTTTTTTGGTGAACCTCGTTTGATAAGGTTTCCGATACTGCTTAAATGCCAGAGCCTGCTCTCCCCCTTTTTCAAAGGGGGACGTGCGAAGTTGCACAGAGTGAAAGACCGCAGGGGGATTTATTCTCTTCTCCGCAATAAATCCCCCTGCGGTCATGCGTTAGGTGTAAATCCCGAAGACCCCCTTTTTCAAAGGAAAGCACACTCTGGCATTTAAAATAGCGCTATCAAACGCTGGTAAAATAGTTCCGCCAAAAGAGAGCAAAAACCGGAAGAGTGGTATCTTAAAATATTCTAAATCCTGCATACAACTGGAACCCCTGGTTCTTCCACTCCTCCCGGTTATCAATATCATTGATATTATTCAGGCCAACAACATAACGTCCGCCAACTTTTATTCCGCCAAAATTCAACTGTACACCACCGAGTAATGAAAAATCGCCTGCTTTAAAGGCATTTTTACCGTTGTTCAGAAGACTTTCGTCTTTATTTAACAGAATTCCTACCTGCGGACCAGCCTGCAAAGTGAAAAACTTAGAGGGCTTATAACTTAACAAAATCGGTATACTTAAATAATTCAGCTTCACATCTTTCAACTCCCCGATCCCGTCATCATAAATATCATTAAATTCAGCCGATGTTCTTGTCGCCTGCTGGTTCCATAACACTTCGGGTTGTAAACCCCATTTTTTGTTGAAATTAATTTCTGTAAATACACCAGCAGTATAGCCATAATTAAACTCATCTTTAAAAGCCTGGCCATCAATTTTGAACAAATTAACACCGCCTTTAAGACCCGCATGAAATCCCTGTGAATACCCAATTGTGCTGAACATTATTGCAACAGCAAGCAACGAAAGGAATTGAAATCGCATACCTATGTTTTAATGAAATCAGACTCCAATATCGTACTGAAGTTTATTGTAGGAATGTTAATTAAGTTAAAGTTATCAAAGTTATTTCAGGAAGTATGCCTACCCTGCCAGGATAGCCAATAAATCCGAAGCCGGGATTAACATATAATTTCTGCCTGTTTTCGGTGTACAGGCCCGACCAATGGTGGTAAACATATTGTACGGGGCTCCACTTAAAACCAGGTATATCTATTCCAAATTGCATACCATGTGTATGCCCCGAAAGTGTTAGATCTATATCGGGATATTCGGTACGCACCTGTGCATCCCAGTGGCTGGGGTCATGGGTCATCAGTATCTTAAAAGGAATATTTTCAGCCCCTGAATAAGCATCTTTCAATACACCGTGCCTGGGAAATCTCGCGTTGGCACTCCAGTTCTCCACCCCTAACAATGCAATCTTTTCATCATTCTTTTCAAAAACAATATTTTCGTTCATCAGCAATCGCCACCCTAATTTTTTATGTACCTGTTTTAATTGCTCAAGATTTTCATTTTTTTCCTGTAACGATTCCCAGACCACGTAATCTCCATAATCATGATTACCCATTATAGAATAAACGCCCATTGATGCTTTTAACTGGCTGAACACATCAATATAATTATCCATTTCTGATGCGCGGTCATTTACCAGGTCACCTGTAAATAAAATAATATCCGGTTCTTCCTTTAATATTTTATCAACACCCCGCTGCACCGCTTTTTTATTCATAAAGCTTCCGGAATGAATATCAGAAATAAGAATAATTTTTAATCCTTTAAACGCAGATGGAACATTATCGTAAGATAATTTTACTTTTTTTACCTGGTAATTATATTGATTACTGAACCCGTAAATAAATGTACTTAACAAACTGCCGCCCAGCGCAAATCCGAGCCAGCTTAAAAATACGGAACGTGTTATACCTTCCTGCGGATTAGCTGAATCCGTCTCTGCATTTCTGAATATTTTTAATATTAACCACGTTGCTCCGCGACGCAGATCATCAATCGCTAAAAATAAGGTCGTGACCAGCTTTGAAAAAAACAACCCGATCAGTATGGCAAATATATAGGTACGTGCCTGCTTTGGCCACGATTCATAATTGAGATAAGGAAAAGAAATAAGTATTCCCAATGCAGCAACAGCCAGCAGCCAGTATATAACTATTACAGTTGTACGAAATCTTGAAGAAATAGATGGAAGTACTACTTTCAGCGCCTGGAAAATATAAATATCCATCAGCAGCATGACCCCGAAAATGATCCATAAAAAAGAAGGGTTACGCATTTATCAGAATTTAATGAATTCGTCTAATTGATGATCAATGGCTCTTAAAGTTTCGGGATCGTGAATGATGTCACTTTCATTAAGAAAGGTATGTACAGATGAAATAGGCAATTTGTTGTGATGCACGTTTACTTTCATATAATGCAAAATGCTTGTCAGGTGTTCCATTCCCCGCACATTACCTGAACGACCGGTAGAAATTCCCACAAGCAATGCTTTTTTACCGTTCCACACTTTTTTATAATCCGAAAGGTCCAGTAAAGTTTTCAACACCCCCGGAATGCTGCCGTTGTATTCGGGAGAAATAAAAATGAATTTCTGGTAGGGAATCAAAAATTCCTGTTCCACCTGTATATACGCCTCACTACGCGAAGAAAGATCGATATCTTCGAGAGATAACAATTTGGCCTGGATATTCCTGGTTCTCAATGCCCGTTGGTATTGAAGGGCAACCTTATACGTATTACTGTCTTTACGGTTTGTTCCTGATATGATGATGTATTGCTCCATTATGTGGCAAACTAGCTTGCCATATATTATACCGAAATCTTAATTTTGCCAACCTGTCAGCAATTTAGAA
>CAYLVR010000162.1:0-4851 GCA_964387165.1 uncultured Chitinophagaceae bacterium
GTTTACAGATCGGTTCCCTGGTATTTCTTTGGATATATAGAATATGCACTTTTAGCTGGTATCACAGATGAGTGCCAGGATGCGGATGTAGGAAATGCGCCTGGTGTTATTAGTGAAAACTGGAAAAGCGGCAGCCTTACAACAAGCTTTAACCCGCTTACAATAGGGAATTACTCCAATGCATCGGATCATTATTCCGCTTTTTGGACAGGGATAAGAAATGCTAACGTATTTATAGACAATATTGATGAGGCCAATATTCCTAATACTGTTGATAAATCGCGGTTTAAAGCAGAAGCAAAATTGTTGAGAGCCTTTTTTTATTTTGAATTGATCAAACAGTTTGGACCTATGCCTATTTTTGATAAACCGTTGGAAAACGGATTTGATTTTAAGTCGTTGAAACGACCTACATTTCAGGAGAATATTGATTTTATTGTTAAGGATTGTGATGATGCAATCGCTACAGCAGAATTGCCGGTGCGAATTAATAAGGAATCAGATCGTGGTCGTTTTTCTAAAGCAGTAGCATATGCCGTTAAATCGGAGGCTTTATTATATAATGCCAGCCCACTGTGGAATGGAAATAATGATGCTGGTAAATGGTCCACTGCCGCAGCAGCGTCTAAGGCTGCATTGACAGCACTTACTTCAAGTGATGGTGGACAATATCAACTGGCATCAAACTATGGAGATTATTTTCTTAACAGAAGTGATCTCAGTAATTCTCCTTTGGATAAAGAAACTATTTTAGGTATTATTGGCCATACACCTGGCCAGCTGTCTACTGTGATCGGAATAAAAAGTAAACCCGGTTATAAGACCGGAGCCTGCCCTTCGCAGGAACTGGTTGATAGTTATGACATGCAGGCCACAGGCGAGCCAGCAATAACAGGTTATGTTGATGATCGTCATTTACAACCAATTATTAACCCCGTTTCGGGATATGATGAGAATAATCCGTACGTGGGAAGGGATCCCAGGTTTTATGCAACAGTATGGTATAATGGCGCGAGTTATGATAATATTGGGGGAGTTATTCATACAGTGGAAACATTCATTGGCGGATCAGACCAATTAATTAAAACTCCTCCAAACAGGTTAAATACGCATACAGGTTATTACTTACGCAAATTTGTTGATCCTCAATTACAGGCATGGCAGGGCAATAGTGCTGAATGGAAAAAATACAGACTTGCTGAAATTTATTTGAATTATGCTGAGGCGGAAAATGAAGTGTCTGGTGCTACTACTGATGTGTATGATGCAATTAACAAGGTGCGCCGGAGAGTGTCAATGCCCGATCTTCCCGCTGGTTTGACTCAGGACCAGATGAGAGAGCGTATTCGCCGTGAGCGCAGGGTAGAATTGTCAATAGAGGAACATAGATTCTGGGATGTGCGCAGATGGAAGATTCTGAGTCAGACAGATAAGTTGGTAACTGGTATGGAAATAACCAAAAATCCTGATAATAGCTTTAGCTATGCGCGGTTTGTTACTGAAGAACGGAATTCATGGCAGGATAAATATCTTGTTTTTCCTATTCCCGTAGGAGAGGTATCTATTATTCCCGACTTCAATATAAATCAGAATCCAGGATGGTAAAGCGACACATTATTCCGGGTATTGTTGGGATTCTAATATTGTTTGTTTGCAATCATGCTTTTGCTCAGGTCGATCGGAAGGTTGTGTCTGTGATTAATAACAAATTGGATTCTGTAGCCATTAGTATTAAGGAGTACACGGTGTTTGATGGTAATAAAGGAATTCTCAAAAATGGCCTAATGTATCGGCTGGCTTGTGGCCCCGCTTTAACGGTATGTGCCAATGGTGATCTTTTGTGTATTTGGCTTTCAGGCAGCGGAGTGGAACCTTCTACTGATAATTGTTCATTAATGTCCAGATCGAAGGATGGCGGTAAAACATGGTCGGAACCTATAATTATAGCACCGGCCACTGATATGGCAGGCATGTTTACGAATGCTCGCGTTACTTCAGATAATAAACTTACTGCTTATAGTGTGCGCTGGCCTGCTGATAAACTGTATACGGAATGGTTTTATACCAGGGTTCAATCTGCCGATAACGGCTATACCTGGTCGGATAGCATTCCCTTCACTGTTCATAATAATAATCTTACTATAGTTGGAGAACCATTGTTGCTTAATAATGGGAAATATTTGTATGCGGCCTGTTTTTATGACAAAAGAGAAAAATCGCTTAAGGGCCCTGTTTCGATCCTGTCCCAACCTCATCAAACGGAAGAAAGCATTTATAGTATGGCCGATACGATTAAAGGTGATGAGGTTTCAATGACCAAATTTGGTGCTTACCGCCATGGTTGCAGCGTATTAATGGCAGATGATGATACTACAATACATTTTACAGAATATGGATATATCGCCAACCGCCCCCTTGGCTTATTGGAGCCTACCATGGTGCAATTGAATGATGGACGAATTGTTATGTTGATGCGGGCAGAATGGGGTGGCTTCCTCTGGCGTTCAGAGAGTAACGATAATGGCAAAGCCTGGAGCAAAGCCTGGCAGACAGATATTCCTAATCCCACGTCACTCGCTATGCTTATCCGTTTGCCGGATAAGCGTATTGCTCTTGTGCACAATGCCGCCGGTGAATTAGGTAAAGTAGGATCCAGAAACCCTCTTTCTCTGTGGATCAGCGATGATGAAATGAAATCATGGTCAGTGAAGGCAGATTTGATTAAAGGCAATGACATGCTAGCTTACCCGAATGTTCATATTGTTAACAATAAACTGGTTTTTGTTTATGACAAGAATAGAAGAGAAGCAAAGTACGTAGAGGTTTCTATTAATGCACCGTCAACTAATAAGTGATTTCACTAATTGTCTTATTGTTGTTATATATCAATGTATGAATAGTATTAATAAAAGTTACAGAATAAGTTTCTATTCTTTTTACGTCATTTTTGTAATGACAACATTGTTTGTTATTTCATTGTTGCCATTATCAGTGTTTGGGCAGACGGTATCCGATATTCATTCTGAGAATACAATAGAGTTGAGTTTCGGATTAAATATTTCGAATGCATTTACCATATCCGGATGGATTAAAGCATCTAAAAACAGGAATATTAAAAGGATAATTCTTAATAATGCTGTAGATAAATTGGATAAATCCTACTTCGAACTGAATATTGATTCAAAAACCGGATTCCTTAATTTTTATTCTCCTTCATTATCTGGAAGTGGGAACAGCAGCATGACAGTTGATGATAATGCTGTAACTTATGCTCAAGGGCAAATGAAGTTTTATAAAGACGGGAGTCTTTTAAAAGTCAACGATTTGACAGGTAGGGTTGAAGGTATAATTTCTTCAATTAATACAGCTCCTTTAAATGATAGCAAATTATTGTCGGAGTTGAGTGTTACAGAAATGCAAATTGTACCTAAGGTCCTTAATTCAATTAAGGTAAAGAATTTATTTACCCGTAAACTAGCTCACTGGGATATGGACGAAGGAGTTGGTATTGCTACTTACAATCAATTCGATTATAGCACGCTTGATTCATCTAAAAAAGCTTCCTGGTGGTCGGAGTTGGTGTTCAGAGAACAAATATTCAAAACAGGAAAATCTATAGGAAGACTTTCCGGGGCAGTATGGGAGGAAGATCCAAAATTTGGTAATTCAATTAGGTTCGATTCTTTGGGTTCAGGAGTGCATGTTAGCAGTGTTGATAGAATCAATTTAAAAAACCGGTTTACCATCTCTGTTTGGGTTAAAGCACCACCAGTGAGATTGAAACCCAGAACTGTTTTTGCAAAGGGAACAAAAAACAATTCTTCTTCTTATTTCGATCTTACGCTGGATGCAGGAACAGGAAACATAAGTTTCAATTCACCGGCGCTTTCGGGTAATACAAACTCTTTGATAACCATTGATGATAACAAATGGCATCATATTGTGGTGACATATACTCCGGGGCAAATGAAGTTTTACAAAGATGGGTTTCTTGCAAAAACCAATATTGTAAAAGGAGAGATTGATACGGCTACATCTTCGTTTCATATTGGATCGCTGGATGGAGGTGTAAATTCATTTGGTGGAAATATAGCCCGTATCAGGATGTTTGGAACTGATTTCTCACTTGTTCAGATTAAGGATTTATTCAATGAGCTTGAGTCGGCAAGTTGGAAACTGGATGAGGGAAAAGGAACTGTTGCTATGGATGCAAGTGGAAATAATAATACAGGCAGATTGATGAGAGCAGATTGGGCATTGGGTAAAGGAAGCTCTTTTTCAAACGTGATGGATTTTAGTAATAATGGCTCCCACGTTAAAGTAGACTCTTCAGATATTCATCTTGGTAATCGGTTTACGATGGCTGCATGGATAAAGATATCCCGGAATCGTACTAAATCAAGGATTATCCTGTCTAAATTGTCGAGTACATCTTTTGCTAATTTCGTTTTAAGGCTGGATTCCATTACTGGAAATCTATCCTTTTGTTCACCAGGTTTATCAGGAGATTGTAATGGCGGGTTTACTGTTGATGATAATGTTTGGCATCATGTAATGATTTCTTATGATGGAGGGGAAATGAAGTTCTATAAGGATCAAAGATTAATAAAGGTAAATAAGGTTACAGGAAATGTTCAAAAATCAGATGGGCCGTTAATAATAGGGGCGATGGTTGATGGAACTGGTTCGTTTGGAGGAAATATGGCACATGTTAAAATTTACAATTCCTTAAAAACCATTGATGAAGTAAACACTATTGTTCCCCCATCTGGCCCATTATTGAACCTGAAGCGTGGAATTTCCTTTGATAAATTTCAAAGGAATTTGCTTGTCCCCACTTCGGTTTGTTGA
>CAYLVR010000162.1:4861-7639 GCA_964387165.1 uncultured Chitinophagaceae bacterium
TAAATTTCAAAGAAAGATACCTGTAGATCCCAGAATGGAACTTACTGCCAATGACGTTAATGTTGCTAAAGAAATGGGGTTTGATCACATAAAGATCCTGTTTACAGCTAATTCTTTCATATCGGGATCGGGCCTGAATATGGATAACATGTGGTATGTTGATAAGGTTGTAAATACTGCGCTTACTTCTAAACTTCCTGTATTGATTTGTATTCATCCTGAGCCGGATTTTAAATTTGTTCATCTTGGCAGCAAGGAAGGATTTGACCAGATGCTGGGATTTTATTCTGAATTTTCCAGGTATATAGCCGAAAGATGGAAGCCAGAGCAGATTGCTTTGCAGCTTATGACCGAACCACATGGTAAAGATTATGGTCCCGAGTTTGATGATTGGAACGTCTTGTACAGGCAAATGGTACAGGCTGTTCGTAAATATATGCCAGATCATACGTTAGTTATTCCAGGGAATCGTAGCGGGAGTGTATATGGCTTAACATCGATGACACCTATTGATGACCATAATGTTTATTATAGTTTTACTACTCATGAGCCTTTCCAGGTTGGTATGGGCCCCCGCTTAGGTGATTATATGGGAGCCGGGGCTTATTGGAGAGATATAAGTTTTATTCCCTGGCCTACATCACCAGAGATTGTGGCAGAGAGAATGGATAAGATGCTAAGTAAAGTTTCTGAAAAAGATCGTCCACTGGCTCAAAAAGATCTAATTGCTTATGGGAGTACACGGTATGATAAGCAATGGCTAAAGATGAAAGCCAGGTATGTTAAAGACTGGATAGATGACTACGGTGGCGACGTTCATGTTATGGTTGTGGAATTTGGTGTGATAGATCATGTATGGGTTAAAAAATATGGAGCTTCACTTGGTGTATATCCGGAGGAAAGGTTTCGTCTGCTGTATGATCTTCGTAAATCCTTTGAAGATATTGGTATGGGTTGGGTGTATTGGTCATTCAATGAAGCATGTACCGTTCTTAATCCAAATACCCGGGTTCCGTATGGTGCCACAGATATCAGTCAGGTAGAGGAAGAAATGCTTTTAGCACTTGGACTTAAATAATTGAAAATAAAAGTGATGAAAAAAAAGTTTATTCTTTTTTTGATTTTTTTAGTTTCTGATTTAATTATTTTCTCTCAGAATGTCCTTCCTTTTCAGAATGCAGATAATATAGTGTTTGTTGGTAACAGTATTACCGACGGCGGACATTATCATTCTTATATATGGTTGTATTACATGACCCGATTTCCAGATAGAAGAATAGAAATATCTAATTCCGGAATAAGTGGAGATGCAGCGTTGCAGATAAACAGGCGTTTTGAAGATGATGTAATATCAAAAAAACCTTCGGTGATCTATCTTTCTTTCGGGATGAATGACACCGGGTATGAGGAGTATCTCCAGAAAAATACCGATTCGCTATCAAAAAAAAAGGATAGTATAGCATTTCAGAATTACTTGCTGATTGAAAAAAAATTGCAATTAATGACAAAAACTCAAAAAGTGATTTTGAGTTCTACTCCTTACGATGAAACGAATAAGGGAGGTTTTATACGATATCCTAAAAAAAATGCTGCTATATTGAGAGTTGCTGACTGGCAGGAAAAGTCGGCAGAGAATAACAATTGGGGATTTATTGATCTTAACCGTCCTATGACGGAAATTAATTTAAGAGAGCAGCAAAGAGATTCCACTTTTACATTATGTGGAAATGATCGTATTCATCCTGATTATAAGGGCCATCTTGCAATGGCCTATTTTATTTTAAAAAGCCAGGGTCTTTGCGGTAAAGTAGTTGCCGATGTGCTGATAGATATTAGCACCAATAAAATAGTGAAGGCAGAGAACTGCAAAATAGATCAGTTTGGTTTGTCCGGAGATACAATAAGGTTCCGGTATTTGGCAAAATCACTACCTTTTCCTGTAGATCCCAGGTCGTCTGAAGCATTAAAGTATATTCCTTTCACAGAAGATTTAAATCGGGAAATGCTTGCTATAAAAGGATTAAAGAGTGGGCAGTATGTGTTAAAGATAGACAATGTTGAAGTGGGTAAATGGTCCGCTGAAGATTTTTCAAAAGGCATTAATTTGGCAACACAGGTGCGGACACCTCAATACCAGCAGGCGATCAATGTGATGTCTCTGAATGAAAGAAGGTGGGAAATAGAACGGTATTTTCGTACCTATTACGGTATTCAGTATCGGTTTTTCAGAGATAAAAATTTAATGTATGTAGATGATGAGAAATCTTTGGATACTTTAAAAAAGTATGCTTCTTCTCATCCTCTATATTCTGTTGATTTCTACCAGTATGCGAGGTTTGAAAAAGTTCGTGGTTATTGGACAGGCGAGATGAAAGAGTTGGTGAAAATCATTTATGATTTAAACAAGCCGCAGAAACGTTTAATGGAAATCCGGCCCTGCGCCACCGCTAAAGCTTTAACGCACGCGGGTCCCCTTTGAAATTTGTGTAACTGCCCCCATTTGAAAAAGGGATAGAAAAAGTGTACGAACGTTGTTGCTTAATAAATTTTTCAATTCTTTTGCCTCGTAAGGATGATATGGTTTTCAAATCATCCAGGGTTTTGTGCAATACCGATTCTGATAATGTTAAAGTCGATAATTTGTTGATTATTTTAATTGTCATTAATTCCCGCTGATTCTCGTTACGAACTGACAGTATTGCAAATATCACTTCTCCAGGATGATTTGAACATAAAAAAATATCAGGATCCAAATCCAGGATATCTGTTAATTTGAAT
>CAYLVR010000162.1:7654-8153 GCA_964387165.1 uncultured Chitinophagaceae bacterium
CGGTAATTTAATGAATCGGCATTCAGACTTTTTTTGCTTAATCAATATTCTCTTGCGTGTATAGCGCCGATCTCTTTCGGAGAAATTGTTGTGTATTTGTAAATTGTTGAAACATCTGACCCATCTCTACACATTAATATTACAGCAGCGAGTTGAGCACCCCTTGTAGCCATTTCCTGAGCATTAGGAATTGTAGCCTGCGCGCATGGTTCAAACATGCTCATATTCTCAGTTTTGCATGCAAAGTAAGTAAAATATTTATTTGTGTTGGATTTTTTAGACAACTTGTTCTGAGTGCATAAATTAAGACCCTTATTGATCATAGTTTAAAATTTATTTAAGAATGAGTGTTATTTAAAACAAAGCATCCCTGTTGTGTAGGATTGCGATCATTAAAAAAACAGCATATTGCCTTTTCCATTCATTAACAAATTTTTCTCGTCAGAACCAGCCTGTAGAAAATGCTTTCATTTTGGTGTTTTTACGTTTTTTGAGATCT
>CAYLVR010000162.1:8163-8726 GCA_964387165.1 uncultured Chitinophagaceae bacterium
TCAGCCAGATGGTCTACATAAATTTATTTAAGAATGAGTGTTATTTAAAACAAAGCATCCCTGTTTTGAGTAGGATTGCGATCATAGTAAAAAAATAAAAAACAGCATATTGCCTCTTCCATTTATTGACAAATTTTTTTGTCAGAACCAACCTGTAAAAAACGCTTTCTTTTTGGTGTTTTTACGTTTTTTGAGATCTGCGGGTCCATTGGCTTGTATTATTAAATTTTATGCAAGTGAAGACGGACAGCAGGTATATATATTATTTTAAATAATTTTTATTTTAAAAGATTATTCGGCCGAAACAGGTTTACACTTTTTCTCGTAGTTTTTTTAAATGCCTTGATTTTTACCGAAAAGAAAATCGTCGGCATCCGGTATTCTTAATACTGTTCAATTACGTGCAGTCCTGTCTATTATCCCTGGTAATTTTTAGGAACACAAAGATATTAATTAGCCAATACGCCTGGGATTGTCTAAAACCGGTTACTTGCTTAGCAGGAGCTGGAGAAACAATTTTAATTTTACAGCTTTGCTGTAGTTTTTTCAACGACCAGGTATGT
>CAYLVR010000163.1:0-8664 GCA_964387165.1 uncultured Chitinophagaceae bacterium
CCAGGCATGTTGAAAGTTGAATCCTCCTGTTACCCCATCTACGTCCATGATCTCTCCGGCAAAATATAAGCCGGGTAGTTTTCGGCTTTGCATAGTATTAGGGTTTATTTCATTCAACCGTATTCCGCCCGCAGTTACAAACTCTTCTTTGAACGTAGTTTTACCTTCTACTTTTAATTCCTGTGCACAAAGATGTTTAGCCAGTTTATTTTGTTGAGTTGATGTTAATTCCGCCCATCGAATATTCCCCGTCAGGCTGCTTAACTCACACAAATATTCCCACAACCTCTGCGGTACCCCAAATGAATTTTTGCCCATTACCTTTTGTGCCGGTGCTGAAGAACGTAAATCCATAAATTCTCCTCTCGCTGTTTGCTCATTAAAGTCGGGGCACCAATTCACAATAACATTAAACCTATAATTCAATGCATTTAATTCTCTTGCACCACGTGCACTTAATTTTAATACTGCAGGACCACTTAATCCCCAATGTGTAATTAGCACTGGTCCTTTTTCCTCCAGTTTCGCACCCTGTATTTTTACAATGGCACATGTAGAAATCCCCATTAATCCTCTAATAGAATTTCCGGGCATATTAAATGTAAACAGCGAAGGCACAGGAGTCTCAATAGTATGGCCAGTACTTTTCAGCCAATCAAACATGGCGTCTTTCGGATAACCACCACACGCCACGCATATTTTATCTGCAATTAATTCTTCCCCATTTGCAAATAATACAGAGAATCTGCCCATCCCCTTTTCTCCCTCCGGAGCACGTAGCGCGAAGGACGGACCGCCTTCGCTGAAACTATGGCGGCTAAACCGGAGTGGGTCGTTTACTAAAGAAACATTTTTCACTTCTCTGTTCATCATTATCTGAACACGATACTTATCCGCTTCTCTCAGCAAACAATTAATTATCGTTTCTGATGAATCTGTAACAGGGAACATTCTTCCATCGCTCTCTGTTTTTAAATGAACGCCTCTTTCATTGAACCATGCAACAGTATCTTTTATAAAAAACTGGTGAAATGTTTTTTTTACAAAATTTGCACCCCGCGGATATTTTTTAATAATATCAGGAATTGAAAAACAGGCGTGCGTAACATTACATCTTCCTCCTCCTGATATTTTTACTTTAGATAGAAGTTTCCCTGTTTTTTCCACGACTATTACTTCTGCAGAAGCATTCATACGGGCAGCATTTACCGCGCAGAATATTCCTGCAGCACCACCACCTATTACAACGAGTCGCATGGCACGAAGATAGTGCACAAGTTGGTTGCCGGCTGCACCTCCTGCACACTTGCGTAAGAATGAGCAACCAGCCCCGACCGTGTCACAAAATTATTCTTGTACAACAACCTGCAGGTGGGTCTCCCCACCCTCAGAGCGAGTCATTCATTCCAGTTAAACCCTGGAAAAATAAAATAAAATATATTCCACCAATTATCTGTATTTGATAAATAAAACTGGAATCTACCTTCAATATGAACCGTTTCCTTAATTTCTGTAACTGCGTCATATTTCACATATCCTCCTACAAACGCCCGTCCGTTCTCCTTTTTATCATCCCATTCAAAACTAAGTTCTCTTATATTATATTCGCAGTTCTGAAAGCTGGCATACGCCGCAAATACATGTTGTATTCTTTGCAATACAACCTCTTTAGAAAACTCCCTTGTGTCGGGATGCACAAAAGTATTTGCAAGCTCCCAGCAATATTCATCTGTTTTTCTGTCGAACCAATGTGTTAAAAACTCAATGATACGACTACGAATGTCCATTTCATGGTTCGGATGAAATTCTTCGTAACAGAAATGATGAATATAACCAGCCATTGACAGGTTCTCCATTTCATGTTCAAAAAATTCTTCTGTAATAAATCTGTAAATAACCCGGTCCGGATATTCACCAAGAATATCCAACTCAAGATGATACTGATGCATCTGTTTCAGCAACTTCTTTAATTCGCGCGATAATTGTTTATCGGGAAGTTCATCAGCTCTTTTAAATTCGGGTCTGCCGATCTTATCATATATCTTAATCAGTTCCCTTGGCTCCCTGAATCTTTGTTCAAATTCATAAACGGATTTAAGGAAATCATTTACCACTGCCGGCGGAATATTATCTCCCCCGGTAATGCACTCAGCGCCAAACTCCGCGCGGAGTTTTAACATTAATAATTCATTCTCTACTGGCAGATCGAAGGATGGCTCATCCCCGTTAGTAATTGTTTTTTTCATGGCAGATAATTTTAGGCCATGAAATTAGTTTAGCACCCTGCTAAGTCGATAGGTGTTTTCACGTCAAAACGAACGTTTTTTTAGTAATAATTACTGTGTAAAAACGGATTGCTTTTTTCAGCCTCCTCTATTTCTTTAAATGAAGACAGTAAATCGGGCTGCCCTTTTCTTATACAAATGTTGTGTTCGTAATGTGCGGAAACTTTTCCGTCTTTTGTTCTTACTGTCCAGCCATCTTTATCGTACCATACTTCCTTTACTCCCAAATTCACCATTGGCTCTATTGCTATTACCATCCCTTCTTTTAATTTTCCGCCACTTCCTCTTTTTCCATAATTAGGTATCTGCGGATCTTCATGCAGGCTCTTTCCTAATCCATGCCCCACTAATTCTCTCACTACGCCATAACCATGTTTTTTTTCGCAATAATCCTGCACCGCAAATCCAATATCTCCAATCCTGTTACCTGAAATCGCTTTTTCTACGGCAAGCCTCAGCGATTCCTTTGTAACCTTTAATAAATTCAGAATGTTTTCTCCGGGGTCACCTAGCGCAAATGTATATGCGCTATCTCCATGGTAACCGTTTTTATACACACCTATATCAACAGAAATAATATCTCCCTCGCGCAATTCATTTACACTGGGAAAACCATGTACCACAGCATCGTTTACCGAAATGCATGAAGCAAATGGATAACCCTTAAAATTTTTGAAAGATGGTATAGCATTGTTATCCCTGATAAATTCATCTGCCACCTTATCAAGATGCGCAGTGCTAACACCTGGTTTTATCAGTTTCGCTACTTCAGCAATTGTTTTTCCTACCATCAGCGCACTTTCGCGCTGTATCTCAACTTCCTGGTTTGTCTTATAATGAATCATTTTCCCGTTCCTTTCTAAAAAATGTAAACCTGACAAGCAGGGCCGGTCAGGTTTAATACTATGTATAATTATCTATAAAAAATCAAATCGATGCGGCGCTAACGGTCTGCCTTCCCTGGATCCTTCCACTTTTCATTAAACCATCATACTGCCTCATCAGCAATTGTGTTTCTATTTGTTGTAATGTATCCAGAACAACTCCCACCATAATCAGCAGTGATGTTCCTCCATAAAAAGAGGCAAATCCTGGCTGAACCCCAAGCCTTTGTGCAAAGCCGGGAAGAATACCTACTACTGCTAATAATACTGCGCCTGGCAATGTGATCTTATCCATTACGGCCCCGATATAATCTACCGTAGGCTGACCAGGTTTAACGCCCGGAATAAAACCATTATTTCTTTTCAAATCATCAGCAATCTGTTTTGGATTGAAGATTAAGGCAGTATATAAGAAGGTAAATCCAACTACCATTACTGCATATATTAACATGTACCAGAAATTACTCTGGTCACCGAATATTTTAGCTAAGCCTCTTGTAGAATCGAAATTTGCTAATAATGTGGGAAGGAACATGATCGCCTGTGCGAAGATGATGGGCATAACACCAGAGCTGTTCACTTTCATTGGAAGAAATTGCCTTGCCCCGCCAAATTGCCTGTTACCAACAATCTGTTTTGCATACTGCACAGGAATCTTTCTAACACCCTGTATCAATACAATCAATCCCATGATTATCAATATCAATAGTGCTATTTCAATTACGAATAACAGCAATCCACGAGAACCCGTTGGTATTTTAGCCTGCCATTCCTGCCAGAATGATTGTGGCAGACGCGCAAGAATACCTACCATAATAATAATAGAGGCCCCGTTACCTAAACCTTTATCTGTAATTTTTTCACCGAGCCACGTTACGAATAATGTACCAGCAGTCAAAATAACTGTAGTTGACAACCAGAAATAAGCAGAATAAGAACTTATAACGGCCTCACGATAACCAGGACTATTTAAATATTGCACATAAGCGCTGGCCTGCAATAAAGCAACTGCGACAGTTAAATACCTCGTGTACTGGTTGATTTTTTTTCTTCCACTTTCTCCTTCTTTCTGTAATTTCTGGAAAGGTGGATAAAGGATGGTCATCAACTGCATAAAGATCGAGGCAGAGATGTACGGCATGATACCTAATGCAAGTATGGAAGCCTGTGAGAAAGCCCCCCCTGCAAACGCATCAATCAACCCAAGGATACCCCCGGTTGATACATTAGGATCAATTTTAGTTGGGTCGAGGCCGGGTAACACGATATGAGTTCCTAAACGGTAAACCGCAAGAAGAAACACTGTAACCAGAATTTTATTTCTTAGTTCCTCGATGCCCCAGATATTCTTGAGTGTATTTATGAATTTTTTCACGGATTGCAAACAATTTTAAAGCCCGTTGAAGTTACAATTTATTTTGCTTGAAGTTCCACAGAACCCCCGGCATTCTCAATAGCTGATTTCGCTTTTTCAGAAACAGCGTCAACATTGAAAGCCAGTTTGCTTTTTAGTTCGCCGTTCCCAAGTATTTTCACCTTATCTGTCCTGCTGATCAATCCATGCGTATATAATGTATCTGCCGAAAATTCAGTCAGACTATATTTTTCCACCAATGCATCAACCTGTCCCAGGTTGAATACTTTATATTCGACCCTGTTAATGTTTTTGAAACCTCTTTTTGGAAGACGACGCTGGATAGGCATCTGTCCACCTTCATGTGCATTTTTCCTCTGATAACCAGCGCGGCTTTGTCCACCCTTATTACCTTTTGTAGATGTACCACCCTTTCCGGATGCTTCACCACGTCCGAGACGTGTTTTGGGTTTGTGTGTTGCCCCTTTGCCTGGTCTTAATTCATGTAAGTTCATTGTAATTGATTTTAACTCAACGGGAAACCATCCCTCGCTTGTTTTTTTTAATACTGGCGAGCCTTTTTCAACCACCGAAGCCTGCGCCACCGCTAAAGTTTTAGCGCACGCGGTTAGCGAAAGTGGTCGGCCTGCGCCTTTTCTTACTTTATTTTACTTCTTCAATCTTTAACAGGTGAGTTACTGTATGTACCATTCCAAGTATCTGCGGGGTCGCTTCTACTTCTTTAGTAGCATTCATTTTATTGAGGCCCAAAGCCTTCAATGTCAATTTCTGGCGCTCAGGTCTGTCAATTGCACTTTTAACCTGTGTGATCTTAATTTTAGCCATAACAACTATATTTCTGTATCCGGGGATTAACCGTTGAATACTTTTTTCAGATTTATATTCCTTTGTTTTGCAACATCGATAGGTTCACGCAATGTAGCTAATGCCTTCACTGTAGCCTTTACCACGTTGTGCGGGTTAGCCGATCCCAGTGATTTAGCCTGTACATCAGTAAGTCCTGCACTCTCCAGAACAGCACGCATGCTTCCTCCTGCTATCACACCAGTACCGGGAGCTGCTGGTTTGATAAGAACTTTTGCAGCACCTTCTTTAGAATACTGGTCGTGAGGGATGGTACCATGCATAACGGGAACCTTGATCAGGTTTTTCTTGGCATCTTCGATGCCTTTTGTGATCGCCTCCTGAACTTCTTTTGCTTTTCCAAGTCCATGACCAACCACACCTTTTTCATTTCCCACCACCACGAGAGCAGAAAAACTGAAAGCACGTCCGCCTTTTGTAGTTTTCACTACACGGTTGATGGCAACCACCTTTTCTTTCAGCTCCAGTTCACCTGGCTTAACCCTGTTTAAATTAGCTTTTGACATTTAATCTATTTAAGATTGAATACTTGAATTGAATATTGAATCAGCATCTATAAAAGACCCTGATTATTACTTTTAGAATTTTAATCCTCCTTCTCTTGCACCTTCCGCTACACTCTTCACACGACCATGATATAAATTACCACCGCGGTCGAACACTACATTTTCAATTTTAAGTTCATTCGCTTTTCTAGCGATCGCAGCACCAACAAGTTTGGATTTTTCTATTCTTGTTACTTTTTGCGCAGCAATGTCTTTCTCTCTTGATGATGCAGAAGCAATAGTCACTCCGTTGTCATCATCTATCAACTGCACATAAATTTCAGCATTGCTCCTGAACACCGACAATCTTGGCTTCACGGCAGTACCCACTACTTTCTTACGAATATTGTAGCGTATCTTTTGCCTTCTTTCTAATTTGCTAGCCATTACTATTGTTATTAATTATTTTAAAATTATTTACCAGCGGCTTTACCAGCTTTACGACGAATAACTTCATCACTATACTTAACACCCTTTCCTTTGTACGGTTCAGGTTTACGTAATCCGCGAAGCTTTGCAGCTACCTGGCCGATCAGTTGTTTGTCTATGCCTTCAAGATATATCTTTGGGTTCTCCCCTTTTTCCTGCGCTGTTTTTACTGAAATTTCTTTCGGTACTTCGAAAACTATATTATGAGAATATCCTAAAGAAAGATCAAGTATGTTACCCTGGTTAGAGGCTTTAAAACCTACACCCACCAGTTCAAGATTTCTTTTGAACCCTTCAGTAACTCCCTTAACCATATTCGATACCAGTGAACGGTATAAGCCATGCATGGCGCGATGGCGAATCTGATCAGTGGGCCTTGAGAAAGTTACCTCATTATCTTTAACTTCAATAACAATATCCCTGTCTACAGCCTGCTTCAATTCTCCTTTCGGACCTTTGATGGCAAGAAGATTGTCGTTACTAACTGTAACGCTAACTCCTGAAGGCAATACTACCGGTTGTTTTCCTATACGAGACATAGTCTGCTTAATTTAAATAATCGATTATCAATAGATATAGCACAGTACTTCACCACCCACATTCTGAGATTTGGCCTGTTTGTCGGTCATTACACCTTTAGATGTACTGAGGATCGCTAAGCCAAGACCATTCTTCACTCTTGTAAATTCTGAAGGACTTGCATACTGGCGCAGTCCGGGACGGCTAACTCTTTCTAAAGAACGTATAGCCGGTTCTTTTGATTGAGGATCATACTTAAGGGCAATCTTAATTACACCCTGTTTGCTATCATCCTCAAATTTGTATTTAAGAATATATCCCTGATCGTATAATATCTCAGTGATACGTTTCTTAAGGTTAGAAGCAGGAATTTCTACAATTCTATGTCCTGCCAATTGCGCGTTGCGCACCCTTGTCAGGAAGTCTGCTATAGGATCTGTTACCATTTTATCTTAATTAATCAGTTCAAAAATTATTAATGATCTTACCAGCTGGCTTTTCTTACACCTGGAATTTTTCCTGCGAGCGCCATGTCGCGGAAGGTCACTCTCGACAATCCGAAATAACGGATATATCCTCTTGGACGGCCAGTTAGCTGGCAGCGATTTTTCAAACGCACCCTTGAGGAATTCTTAGGAAGTTCGTCAAGGGATTTAAAATCTCCTGCCGCTTTGAACTGAGCACGCTTTTCAGCATATTTTGCTACCATTCTTTCCCTTTTCCGCTGCCTGGCTTCAACTGATTTTTTTGCCATATTTTAAAGTTAAAAGTCAAAAGTTAAAAGTTAAAAGTTAAATACAATCTGGCTTTTAGTTTCAACTTTTTAGTTTTGAATTTTTAGTTTCTGTTTATTGATTAGTTTCTTTTTTTCTAAACGGCATGCCCATTTCTTTCAGTAGTTCAAATGCCTCTTCGTTAGTGCTGGCACTTGTTACGAAAGTGATATCCATACCGGTAATTTTATTTACTTTATCGATATCTATTTCTGGAAAAATGATCTGTTCGGTAATGCCTAAAGTGTAATTACCACGACCGTCAAATGCTTTTTCATTTACACCTTTGAAATCACGCACACGAGGAAGAGCCGTTGCGATGAACCTGTCAAGGAACTCGTACATTTTCACACCTCTCAGCGTTACTCTTGCACCAATCGGCATATTCTTACGCAACTTGAAATTCGAAATGTCTTTTTTAGATGTTGTAGCAACGGCTTTCTGACCAGTGATCTGCGTAAGCTCGTCGATAGCTACATCAACCAGTTTTTTATCTGTTACTGCTCCGTTCACGCCACGGTTAACGCATATTTTTTCGATACGCGGAACCTGCATTACGTTGTCATAACTAAAACGTTTCATCAAAGCAGGTACAACATCTTTTTTGTACTTATCTGCTAATCTGGGAGTATATTTTGTAGTGCTCATTACTTTATTATTTAATTACCTCGCCTGATTTTTTTGCTGTCCGAACCAGTTTACCATCCTCTCTTGTACGTTTCACCTTCGATCCCGTTCCACTTTTAGCATCCCATAACATTACATTTGAAATGTTGATAGAAGCTTCTTTCTTCACAATGCCACCTTTGGTATCGCGTGCAGATGGTTTTGTATGCTTGGTGATAATGTTTACACCTTCAACAAGTACACGACCTTTATCAGGAAATACTTCCAAAACCTTACGTGGTTTTTTCACATTTTTATCATCTCCGGCAATTACCACTACGGTATCGCCTTTCCTGATATTGAATTTAGGTTTGAATCTGTTGC
>CAYLVR010000164.1:0-6426 GCA_964387165.1 uncultured Chitinophagaceae bacterium
TATCATCATCCCTGATAAGAACGCTTAATGCGGATCAAAAGGATTATTCAACCGTCTTTTTTATAAATATTTTTGGTAGCATCGGGGTTTATCTTATCCTGTTTTTTTGTGCTCCTTTAATAGCTCTTTTCTTTGAGCAGGAAATTCTTGTTAGTATTATCCGGGTTTACTGCCTGTCCTTTATAATAAGCGCATTTTCGGGCGTTCAAACTGCGAGGCTGACTAAGACCATGAATTTCAGGACGCTGATGATGGTTCAGATTCCGTCGGTTGTCTTGGGGGGGCTGTTGGGGGTCATATTAGCGTATAATGGTTTTGGGGTCTGGAGCCTGGTCTGGATGAATTTGTTCCAGTCTGCTCTCTCTTCAGTTCAGTTGTGGATGTATAGCGGTTGGAAACCTGATTTCATATTTGATAAGACTTGTTTTGCCAAGCATTTTAATTTTGGGTATAAGCTAATGCTTTCGGGTTTGTTGGATACTATTTACAACAATGCGTATAATATAATTATTGGCAAATTTTTTTCAGTTACGGAGGTTGGATTTTTTACGAGGGCGCTTTCAGTTCGTCAACTTCCTGTTCAGAATATATCTTCTGCGTTGAATAAAGTTACCTATCCTATGTTTTCTGGTATCCGGGACGATAATGTAAGACTAAAATATGCTTATAAAAGATTGATGCAGCAGGTTCTTTTCCTGATTGCACCAATCCTGGTTTCATTATGTGTGGTCGCCGAGCCGCTGTTCAGGTTATTGTTCACGGAAAAATGGCTACCGTCAGTTCCGTACTTTCAGATTTTGTGTTTTAGTGGTATTTTATATCCGCTTCATGCATACAACCTCAATATTCTTAATGTAAAAGGTCGGAGTGACTTATTCTTAAAACTGGAGATCATAAAAAAAATTTTTGTCACAACTGGAATCGCAATCTCAATCCCGTATGGCATAAAAGGGTTATTGTATTTTATGATAATTTCCAGTACTGTTGCTTTTTTTATTAACACATTGTATAGTGGAAAAATGATCAACTATCCTGCTCGAGAGCAAATTGTTGATATTCTTCCTATAATACTTTTGTCTTTCATGGCGGGCGTGAGTGCATGGGTCGTAAACAAGTTTTATATAAGACCTACGGATCTAAATGATATAGTAAAAATAATCTTTCCGATGTTGTGTTACTTTATGGTGTATATTGGGTTTAGTTTTATATTTAAGGTAAGCGCTGTTTATGATTTGCAACAAATTTTATATAGGAGATGATACCCGTAACACGGCCTTTTTTGCCCCCTCAGGATGAATATACGCAGTTCTTGTCTGGCATCTGGCAGCGACAATGGCTCACTAATATGGGACCGTTGTCTACTGAACTTGAATTAAAGCTCAAGAGGTTCTTAAATGTGAAACATCTCCTGTTTGTAACAAATGGTACGGTTGCCTTGCAAATGGCCATGAAGGTTTTAGATATAAAAGGGGAGGTCATTACAACCCCTTTTTCGTTTATCGCTACGTCTAGCGCTATTGCTTGGGAGGGATGTAAGCCCGTATATGTTGATATCGATCCTGATACGCTTACTATAGATGTTAAAAAGATTGAATCGGCAATTACACCTCAAACTAGTGCTATTCTGGCTACACATGTGTATGGTAATCCGTGTGATGTTCGTGGGATAGAGGAAATCGCGCGGAAATATCGTTTAAGAATTATCTATGATGCTGCTCATGCTTTCAATGTCACTATTGATAATATGTCAATATTTGAGTTCGGCGATATCAGTACCTGTAGTTTACATGCAACAAAATTGTACCATAGTGTTGAAGGAGGCTTAGTTGTTACAAAGGATAGCAATTTAACCAGGAAACTAGCGTATACGCGTAACTTTGGGTTTACTGGCGTAGATATTTTTGGTGGCTTAGGTATTAATGGCAAGAACTCTGAATATCATGCCGCTATGGGATTGGCCAACTTGAAGTATGTTGATGATATTATTCAGAAAAGAAAGGCGTTAAGTGAATATTATGATTCTATGCTTAGGCCTCTCCGGGCTAGAAAAATCAGATGGTACAAAGGCGCAACAAATAATTACGCATATTATCCAATTGTCTTTGAATCGGCGGATCAATTAGAGGCATCGGTTGAAAAACTTACCCGGAATAATATTTATGCCCGCAGGTATTTTTATCCATCATTAGCATCAGCACTTCCTTATGTGGAAAAGTTCGATTGTCCGGTGGCCGAGGACGTATGCGGTAAAGTACTATGCTTGCCACTTTTTTATGAGCTAACCTTTTCCGAAATAGATATTATTGCACGGTTATTATTACAAATTAATAATTATTGAATAGGATGAATATTTTGATTATTGGTCAGTGTACTTTGCATTGGGGAAGAATGGAGTTTGGGAATATTGGAAATTATTATATCATAGAGCCTTTTGTACGGGAACTGCATGCTACTTTTCCTGGAGCCTCAATTAAAACAACATTCCAGATGTCAGAGCGATTCTGTAAGGATGAAAGGGTTGAGGTGCTGCCTATGTCGCTTTATTATTCATGGAATAACGATTTATTGACAGCCTTATCAGAACTTGGTATTGCACATCTGTATAACAGGACAAATGAACTGCCTTCGACAACTCCTTATATAGAAGCAGTGCGGGAGGCTGACTTGGTGATCGACTTTAGTGGTGATATTTGGGGAGATAATGCTAACTTTCTTGGTGATGACAGGTTTTTGGTCGGGTTGATCAAAGATAGAGTGGCCCAGCTATTGGGAAAAAGGACGGTTATGCTGGCGGGTTCTCCCGGGCCGTTTAATGATTCAGTGACTTTAGAGTTTGCTAAAGAAGTGTGGGATAACTTTGATTTAGTTACAAATAGAGAGGCTTTCAGCGACCAGATATTAAAAGACGTTGGATTTGACACCTCTAATATGATTAGTTTGGCTTGCCCTGCTTTTTTATTTACACCGGCAGACGATGAATCTGTCAATCGGATTATTCGTGATGAAATTGAAGAGACGGACAAGCCTGTTGTTGGTTTTATTTTATGTGGATGGAATTTTCTTAAAGGCCCTTTTGACTTATGGCCAAGAGAGGATGAAGATTACGTATTGTTTGCCGAAGTTGTAGAGTATCTTGAGTCACTTGGCGTTAGAGTATACCTTATGTCCCACTCTAATGGGTTTAACCCTGGAGTAGAACCATTCGAATTGATTCATGGCAGAGATTATCCGATTATCAAGCAGTTGGAAGATGTTTTAAAGCGAAGAGGCGTTGCGAAAGATTTTTTTGTTTTGAACGGAGTATACGATGCCTGGACGACAAAAGCCATTATAAAGAGGTTTGATATGCTTATAAGTGGCAGAGTACATGCTGCTGTTGCTGGTATGAGCCAGGCTGTACCTACCGTTATAATTGATTATGGTCATGAGCCTAAAGCCCACAAACTAAAGGGCTTTGCTCAGGTTGCAGGCATGCTGGATTATGTAGTGGATCCGGCTAATAAGCAACAAATGTTTGCTACCATTAAGCGATGCCTGAATCAGCGGCGTGAACTGAAAAGGCAGTTGGGTGAAAATATGTTGAATGTACAGAAAAAGGCGAAAAAGAACTTTGAACTTTTAAAGGAGGTTATGAAATAATGAACGAAAGGACAGTGGCTATAATGCAGCCTTATTTTTTTCCTTATATCGGTTATTTTCAACTGATACATGCGGCAGATGTTTTTGTGGTTTATGATAACATTCAATATACCAAAAAGGGTTGGATTAATCGTAATAGGATTTTAGTAAACGACAAAGACGAATATATAAGTCTTCCTCTGACAAAAAGTTCCGATTATATTGAAGTGCGTGAAAAAGAATTGTCGGCTGATTATGAAAAACAAGCTATTAAGTTGTTGAGGAAAATTGAAGGGGCTTATCGGAAAGCGCCTTATTTTAAGGTCGTATATCCATTGTTAGAGGAAATTATATATCATAAACAGAGGAATCTATATGATTTTTTGTATAATTCCATCAAGGAGATTGTTAATTATTTAAATATTGAAACCGAAATAGTGGTTTCATCTGATATTCCCATTGACCATTCCCTGAAAGCTCAGGATAAAGTGTTGGACATAGTGAAGACCCTTAGAGGAACGGTATATATAAATCCTGTAGGAGGAATAGGACTTTATGATAAGGATGTCTTTAAACACAATGGAATTGATCTGGTGTTTCATAAAGCAAGAATAATCTCATATCCTCAGTTTAACAACGAACATTTGCCTTTCTTGTCAATTATAGACGTTTTGATGTTTAATAGCCTAAATCAAATACAAGTTTTTTTGAACGAATATGACAGGTTCTGAGACTGTGTTTCTAACTAATGCATCAACTGAAGCAGATATTATCCACCATCTGCATAAAGTAAATTATGATTTCACCCCGCCCTTAAGCTCATATGTGAATATTGAAGAATATGCACGCAAGCTATACTTGCGTGCAGATAGATACGAGTTATGGGTCAGCAGTATGGTAGCGGGCCTGCTTGCTGGTTATGTTCAAGATCATATTTTTTTTATTTCAAATTTTAGTGTTATAAAAGAATTAGCTGGTAAGGGCTGGGCAACTTATTTATTTGATCAGTTAAAGAGAGACCTTGGTATAAAGGAAATTAGTTATATCCAGTTGGAGGTTTTTAATTCTAATGAAAGAGCTGTTGGGTTTTATAAAAAATTGGGTTTTGTAATAGTGGGAGATAAGGGGGCGCAAAAGTCTCTATTGGAACAACGCGTCACCTAATAATGACTTTTGAAATTAAAAGCCGCATGCTTTCCGAGCGGGAATAAATTATTCTTCATGTCGACTATAAGTATTCTTCATATTTTCAATGATGAAAAGTTTATTGATAGACACATCTCTAATATTCGGAATGGTAATTTTCAGAATACGTTTATTTATTTAAGAAATACATTTAACTACACAGGCGAGTTTCCGCAATTATTAAAATACATTAAACCTTATTCAAAGGAGTTTTATGATTTAATTCGTGACTGTCCAAGGCATCATATTTTAATATTGTATTACCTTTCGGCGGATAAGGCATATATTGTTAACAGATTGGGGAAGAATAGGCCTGTGATAGTTTGGAGCTTTTACGGCGCCGATTTGTATGGGTTCCCTGAGATTAAACGTGACTTGTTAACCAAAGAAACTTTACGTATTCTGAGTGCACAAAAAGAGGAGCGTTTACTTTTTTATGTAAAGAATATCTTACGCCCTTTATATAAGATATTAGACAAGGGGGCCGAGTCTACTTCTACTATTAGGAAGGCCATTTCCCGCATCGATTATTTTGCCTGGTTTGATAATGAGGAATACAATCTTCTAAATCAAAAACTCAAGAATAAACTCCCTGCGTTTCTTGAAACGCCTATCACTACGCCATTTCGGTTAATTCATCCCAATAGGGATAAATTAAACAGCGTTTTATTAGGGAATTCAGCAAGTCCGTACAATAACCATATTGACATTATACACTTATTTCAGAAGTGCCGTTATCATGGTTCGATATATATTCCTATAAGCTATGGCAAGCAGCAAGCTTATAAAGAGAAAATCGAAGAGTACTGCAGAGGAACAGAATTGAATGTGATCTTTTTAAAAGGATATGTTGAGTATGGGGATTATGTGAATTTAATAAATCAACAAAATGCAGTAGTTTTTAATTCATATAGACAAATGGCATTGGGAAACATTTTTATTGCTTTAAAATGCGGAGCTAAAGTTTATCTGAGTTTGAAAAACCCTTCTTATCAATGGCTTAAAAAATTTGGATTTTTCATTTACTCAGTCGAGGAAAATTTGGAATGTGATATAAGAGAAAACAAGTTGCGGTTACCGCAGGAATGGGCGGAAAGCAATGCCATTACATGCGATAAAATTGGCGATGAAACTGCTGGAACGAGGTTTTTGTGTCAATTGAAGGAGATCGGGGAAACTGGTATTCATTCTCGTCTATAAATAATTGAAGCAGCTGCTTTTCCGGGTAGTTCAATGTATTCAAGTGCTCGTGCAAAAGGGCAGATGGTTAAGGCGGGTTTTAATGATACAGTAGATGTTAATTACAGCAGTATGTTCCGAATAATAAATAGTTTTCTGGGTAAGGCTTTCGGTGTTAGAATTGCCCGTATCCCAAAACAGCGGCCAAAAAGAATAGAAGTACAGGATCGGAGCGCACCTTTGTATGTCGAGTTTATTGGACTTTCAGGAGTAGGAAAAACCACTCTTTTTAAGAAAGTATTAGAATTAAGCGGTAGTCGCCGAACCTGGTTAACCCCTAAAGAGTTTGTACACCAGAGTGGGTACATCGAAGCAAATACATCTTATAATGACGAATACCTGGCTATAATCATTTCAAAGATTAAATCGGTTTTGACAAGAGGA
>CAYLVR010000164.1:6436-8590 GCA_964387165.1 uncultured Chitinophagaceae bacterium
CAGACGAGTTGAACTCAATTCTGCATTTTCTAAGAAATATCCAACAAGAAGCATTGATTAATCGCTACAATAAGGGGTATACAATTGTATTCGATGAAGGAATGTATAGTAATTTTGGTGGTGAAATACGTTTATTATTACAATCCGATCCTGAAAAATACAGGCACTTGCTATACAATAGGGTTTTTATTGAATGTACAAATACGCCAGAAAATATTGCCAGACAACTGCTCAAGAGAAGAAAGGCGGCTGGAATAATTCACCCTAATTATAAAGAGGAGACTTTTGAAGATCTGGTTGAGATACAGAAAAGGATGATAGAAGACAGACAAAAACTTATTGGTTTACTAAAAGATTATTCTTCGCCGGTATTATTTGTAAATACAGCAGACAGTTTGCTTGAAAATGTAAGGAAAGTAAATGCTTTTATCGGGAAACAGCAAAGCTCTTTATAGGGATTTTGAAAAACGGCTGTGTGTCAGGGAGGAGGCCTGACTTAGGTGACGAAAAAGCAAGGCGAAGAGCGGTAAAATAATTTCTCTGATAGTATGATTGTGTACTTGACTTTTGGTGATCAGCCATCTGGCATATATAGGAGCCAAGTTGAAGATTTCGTTCTTTTCCAAAGGGCTATTTCAGGTGAAAAGGTAAGGCTCGTCGCATTTATTTCCGGTCGGAATTTTTTTGCAAATAGAAAAATAATTCGATCTAATGTGGGTGATGCGATTGTAGTGCCTATGTTTCCCAAGCTCAGTAACTGGAAACGAAATCGTTGGCTTTTATATTTGATTCTTAGAGTTCTTAAGCCGAGACAGGCGTATGGGAGGGGTGTATTTGCTACCCTTCTTTTATTGAAGTCAAAGCGGTTGCGCTTGGTCGATAAAGTTGTGTATGACGGGAGGGGTGCTATCTCGGCAGAATGGCATGAATACAAAGTAGTAAAAGATTCCAACCTCATCAATAATATCAGCAAATGGGAGTTTGAGGCCGTTAATTTTTCAGACAAGCAAATAGCGGTATCTACAAAATTGATTGAATACTGGAAAAGTGAATACAGGTTTCATCCCAAACACACTTTTGTGGTTCCTTGTACATTGGACCGGTCATTTACAGAGACTGACTTTTCCGAAGATGTGGTTGCAAAAAGTCGAAAGGCTCTAGGTGTTGACAAAAATAATGTTGTTCTGGTGTATAGCGGTTCTATAGCTGGCTGGCAGTCCATTAACGTTCTGTTTGATTTTTTGACAAAGTTGATGGGGGGGCAAAAAAATATAGTATTGCTTTTTTTAGGAAAGGAAATAGAAGAAATACAATCTCTTTCGGTAAAATTTAAAGATCGGGTTCGCAATTTTAAAGTCAAACCCCACGAGGTCAATTTTTATTTGAAAGGGTGTGATTATGGACTTTTAGTGAGAGAAAACTCCCTTACTAATCAGGTGGCATCACCTGTGAAGTTTGCTGAGTACCTGTCATGCGGATTAAAGGTGATAATGTCAAAAGGTATTGGGGATTACTCCGAGATGCTGATAGAAAACGACATAGGCTTTTTTTACGATGATTTACCCCTGGAACTCGAACGACTTCGGTATTTTGAGAAGAAAGACACTAGAAGTTATGCATTATCCCGGTTTAAAAAGGAAGAGTATCGAGGTGTCTATAATAAGATTAATGAAGTATAACGTTTTGGCCAGTATCATTTATTTAAATATTTGTTTCAATAATTTTTTTGTATGAAAGTGGCGCTTGTAACAGATGGGATATGGCCTTATGTAATAGGCGGCATGCAAAAACATTCTTATTTATTATGTAAATATCTGGCAAAAGAAAAAGTGCGGGTAGTATTGTTTCACCCTCAAATGAAAAGTTGTTCCGAACAAAAACAAAAAAAACTCTTCACCCATGAAGAGTTGGAGTATATTGAATGGGTTAATGTGCCAGTTCCTTCAAAGCGATCTTTCCCGGGACACTATTTGTATGAATCTTATTTTTACTCAAAAAATTGCTTCCAGCTTCTGAAATCCAGGCAGGATATTTGTTTTGTCTACGCTAAAGGATTAACTGCGTGGTATAGTCTTAGGAAAAAGCGTAATTTGAACTGTAGAGTGGGGATTAAAGTTCATGGATATGAGTTTCTGCAAATTCAAGCCAACAGAA
>CAYLVR010000165.1:0-4034 GCA_964387165.1 uncultured Chitinophagaceae bacterium
AGACACATTACTTTTACCGGGATCGCAGCAGTTTCTTTCCAGTGAGTCAATTTATATTTACTGTCAATATTTGTTTCTTCTATTTGTACTCCATTTGAAACTACCTGGTAATGAACCGGCGCTTTTACAATAAAATCGACGGACGCTTTATCTGAAGGGTGATCTACACATATCAACCATTGATGTGCGCGGTTTGGCCAGTGATCAGAAAAAAATGTACGCTGTCCGTATTTGTTTTTAGAAATAATTAACCCATCGGAAGGAATGCCTGAATATCGAAATGTAATTATACTATCGGTAGCTTCGTTTAATTCAACATTTAATTTGTCGCTAACATGTGTATAATTAAGAGGATGGTTATGCATATTTAAAACAGTGGAAACTTTCATTGTACTGGCCAGGTCGAAACTGATTTTTTTGGTATTTGCCTTGAAAGTAATAACGGCATTGCAGGTTATAAGGTTAGTTGTGTCTGAAACAGCTACATTATATGTGTAATGAAGAACATCAAGAGGTTTTTGAGCAAAGGCTTCAAAAGAAATCAGCAGCAGCAGTAACAGCGGTCTCATATTGTTGTGTTTCAAAGGTTTTCAAGTATGTCAATCACTTTTTCCCTCTTCAATATTATATAACCGATCCTGTCGTTGCTCACGCCATCTTTTAACTGGTAGCTGAATTCCAGCTGGTCGCCGCGAACATCGGTTTCGAAATATTTAAAAGAAATATTTTTATATTCTTTTAGTTCATCTCCTATTTCATATAAATGGGTAGACAAAATAAACAATGAATTAGATATTTTAATTAACCCTTTAATAACCGTGGATGAACATTTCATGGCGTCCTGCACATTTGTGCCTTTAAATAATTCATCTATAAGTACCAGCCATTTTCTTCCGTCATTTATTTTAAGAATGGTATTCTTGATCCGTTGTACTTCGTTAAAAAAATAACTTTCGCCTTTAACGATATTGTCCACTACATTAATATTGCTTAATAGCCCGTCAAATACTGTCAGGTTAAATTCTTTTGCCGGCACGCCCATTCCCAGGTGCGCCAGGAATACGGCACTTCCTACGGCTTTAATAAAAGTGCTTTTGCCGGCCATATTTGCACCGGTTAGAAATATGAAATTGGATTCAATATTCATTTCCACATCATAAGGCACAGCCTTGGGAATAAGCACATGAAACAGTCTTTTTGCATTGATAAATGGCTGCCTGTCTTCATGAATTACCGGGAATGAAAGGTTGTATTTTTTGTGGGCCGCAGCCATTGAATACCAGGCGTCAATCCTTCCGAAAATATTGATCAGTTCAAATAACTGGCTCTTATATTCATGTTTTATGAACTTTCCATAATGGATGGTATCAGTGATAGAAAACTCCAGGTTCTTTTCGCGCGATGCAAGCTCTTTTATTAATGGTTTGTTCATTAAATCCCGTGCTCTTAGTAAGAATCTTTTTAGGGTGGCTGGCGTTTCTTCGTTGTTCAGCATTTCATCCATTGATTTCATTCCCCTTAAAAAATCGGAAAAATGCGAAAGTGAATATCTTATTAAAGAAAAATCCGGCCCATGGAATATTTTATATGAGTGTGCATTTATATAATCGACGCGCGAGGGCAGGCTGTCAATATTAGCATCAAAAAATCTGACGATAACCATAATGGTCCCGTTAGTAATACTGGTGGGCCACTGGTCAATTTTAGACAGGACCAGCTTTATAATCGATTGTGTTTCGCCAATTAATTTTGCATCGCTGAAAGGCGATTTAAAAAACCTGTATAGCCATTCTTTCCCTTCCGAGGTTTGCGCCAGGTTCAGTTTATGAAAAATAGAGTATTCTTCTTCGTGGTGAAAAACGGAAAGGTCATTATATGAGGTCTGGTCTATCTCCATTTTTTTATTTCTTGGGCCACCCTGCACTACCGTGCTCCGACGCTGACAGCCGCCGGCTTAATAGCGGTCAAATTTAAGTCTTGATCCTTTATTAGATTCATTCCATACACCATTTGCATAAATCAAACTGCCGTTCACGAATGTATGGGTGATAGCTGCGGGGAAACTTACTCCTTCCAGCGGGCTCCAGCCACATTTATACAGGATATTATTTTTAGCTACAGTTGTTGTGGCATCCATATCCACAATCACCAGGTCGGCATGATAACCTTCTCTTATAAATCCTCTTTCTTTGATATTAAAACAGGTGGCTACGGCGTGGCTCATCTTCTCCGCCACTTTTTCAATCGTTATTCTTCCCTGTTTTGTATAATTCAGCATCATCAATACAGCGTGCTGAACAAGAGGTAGTCCCGCGTGTGCTTTTTCGTAAGGCTCGTTTTTTTCTTCCCAGGTATGCGGGGCATGATCGGTGGCAATTACGTCCAGCCTGTCGTCCAGCAATGCGTTCCATAATGCTTCTTTATTAAACCCGGCTTTAATAGCAGGATTGCATTTGATCAGGTTGCCCAGCCTTTCATAATCATTAGCCGTAAAATGCAAATGATGCACACAAACCTCGGCAGTAATACGTTTATGTTTAAGGGGAAGAAAATTACCAAAGAGGTTCAGCTCTTTTTCCGTAGATATATGAAGAATATGCAGGCGGCTATCATGTTTTTTTGCAAACTGGATTGCCGCAAGCGATGATTCAAAGCAGGCGTTATCATCTCTTATTTCGGGATGGTCGGAGGGTTTTAAGGTGCCATTACTGGCCTTTATTCTTTCAAAATTTGCTTTAATAATTCTTTCATCTTCGCAATGGGTGGCAATAAGCAATTCACTTTCGCTGAAGATGCGGTCGAGCGACATATAATTATCCACCAGCAATCCGCCCGTAGATGAACCCATGAATATTTTCACGCCGCATACATCATTTTTTTTCTCGTTGGTCTTTAAAACCTCATCGATATTATCATTGGAGGTGCCCATAAAGAACGAGTAATTGGCGAGAGAAGTAGCTGCCGCTATATCATATTTATTTTCCAGGAGTTGCTGAGTAAAAACAGGCGGAATCGTATTGGGCATCTCCATAAAAGAAGTCACTCCCCCGGCAACTGCTGCTTTTGCTTCGGTATAGATGGTGGCTTTATGCGTAAGGCCCGGTTCACGAAAATGCACCTGGTCGTCTATAGCGCCGGGCAACAAATATTTTCCTTCGCCGTTTATTTCCTTAACAGTGGAGGCAGGGGAAATGCTGTTGGCGATCTTTTCTATTCTGCCATTGCTGATCAGGACATCGTTGATCAATGAGCGTCCCTCGTTAACAACGGTAATATTTTTTATCAGGTATTTTTCCATAATATTGAGCCCTTACTAATGATGCCAGGAATGCAATTTATTATAAGTTTCGTGAAAATCCTGTTGATAGTGCTTTGTGTACATCAACTGCAGGCACAATCCACTTATCTGCCGCAAGATAACAAGCATACGCAGTTTATCGAAAGGCTGCAATTAAAACTGCAGAAGAATAACGATCTGAACGTGTTGAACGCAAAACCATTCAGCCGCAGAATGATTGTTGAAATAGCAGAACAGGCAGACTCCCTGCATTCTATTGGTGAACTGCCCCTCTCGGCAGTTGACCAGTATAACCTGCAAAGCTTATTAATGAATAATGCAGAATGGGTAAAGGGCGATAGGTCATCTTTCCTTAGCAAAAAAAGTTTATGGAACACTATATATAAGACCAGGGCCGATTTTTTCCAGGTAGATGAGAAGGATTTTTTTCTTTCGGTAAACCCTGTTTTACAACAACAACAGTCATTGGAAAAAAATAATGACCAGCGGATATTTTTAAATACAAGAGGTGTAACCATTCGGGGGTTAATCGCAAAACGTGTTGGGTTTTATACTTATTTAACTGAAAATCTTGAACGCGCTCCTTTATTTGTGCAGGATTTTGAAGATAAATTCAGAGCCGTACCCGGTGCAGGAAGATATAATATGTATAAAAATACTGGCTGGGATTATTCCGATGCCAGGGGAGGAGTGACTTTCAACGCAGCTAAATATATCGACTTCCAGTTTGCTTACG
>CAYLVR010000165.1:4044-8589 GCA_964387165.1 uncultured Chitinophagaceae bacterium
TTATCGGCAATGGTTACCGCAGCTTATTTCTAAGTGATTTTGGAAATAATTACCTGTTCCTGAAAATAAATACAAAGATCTGGAAGGTCAATTACCAGAATATTTTTATTGAATTGAACCCGCAGTTTCCTACAGAAATTCGTGGACAGGATCTTTTGCTCGATAAGAAATACGCTGCTATTCATCACTTGAGTTTTAATGCCACTAAATGGCTCAACCTGGGTTTATTTGAGGCTGTTGTATTCGGCAGGAAAAATGATTTTGATTTCATGTATTTAAACCCGATCATATTTTTAAGAACAGCAGAAAAACAGAATAACAGCCCGGATAATGGTTTTGTAGGTTTCGATTTTAAGGCAAACGTATTAAAACGTGGACAGTTTTACGGACAAATAATATTTGATGAATTAATTATTAAAGAATTAAAAGCAGGTAATGGATGGTGGGGGAATAAGTTTGGCGTGCAACTGGGAGGAAAATATGTAGATGTGTTTGGAATTAACAACCTTGATATACAGGGAGAAGTAAATATGGTGAGGCCGTTTACTTATACGCATTATGATTCATCTGCTAATTACAGTCATTATAATCAACCTCTTGCGCACCCATTGGGAGCAAATTTTATTGAAGCGATTGGAATAGTTAAATACCAGCCGCTACCCCGGTTAACAACTATGGCCAAATTGATTTACTGGAAACAGGGTGTGGATACAGGTAATAGCAATTACGGAAGTAATATCTTTAAACTATATTCTACACGTTCCGGGGATTATGGATTTAAATTACCGAGTGGCGTACCTGTTAATGGTTTAAATGCGCAATTACTCGCCAGCTATGAATTAAAAGAGAATCTGTTTATTGATGGATCGCTGATGATACGGAATCTTGAGCAGGATAAATCGACAATGACCACGTTGGGCCTAAGATTGAACATGTTCAGGAGGCAGTATGATTATTGAGGTTGGAAAGCGCTCCTGTTGTGCAGCAGATTATCCCCGGTATTTATTTTAACCTTCGAAGATCAGTGATAAAACCACCATTCTTGAATTCAGCTTGTCAATTACATTAGAAAATTTAAGGCTGGCGTCGCGGCTATGACTATTACCAAGCCCATTACTTATTTTTAATTCAGGAGATAAAATAAACACAGGAAAATAAAGATTAAATCCTATTCCTGCTTCTACACCATAATCTATTTTTTTCAGCTTAACAAAGTCTTCGGCTTTTTTTGCTTTTGCATTAGAAGCAAGATCATATTCTGCTTTTCCCCCTGCAAACATATAAACGCGGAAATTATTTATACGATCAGATCTGAACTTTAAATGAACCGGCAGTCCTACAACAATCGATTCCACTCTTTTACTCATGGTTGGCTGTTCATCTTTCAAAGGATCGGGATGAGTTAAAGTGTAAGTAAGGGTTTTATAAGAAAATAATAATTGTGGGAAAACGGCGCGCACTTCGAAACGTGGTGATAATCGATAAGTATGCATGCCGGCTAACCCTATGCCGGAGGCATTTTCGGAGTTTACAGACATGATGCTGTCGCTCTGTAAAAACTTAGGGTCGTGCGTCAGCTGGAAACGAGAGGAATGATACAGTATCCCGATCCCGATATAATATTTTTTATCATCATGGTTGGGCAGGTATTGTTCTTTCTGCGCAAATGATTTTACGCTGGTAAGTAACATGCCGCATATGATCAGCTTATTTATTCCTTTATTTTTTTTCCGCAATAGATTGTACATATTCCCAGGCTAAGCCTTTTTAAGGTTGTTTCTTTAAATCCGACTTGTTCTAAAATGTGTAGAAATGTTTTGCCTTCTGGAAATGCTTTAACGGATGAATGTAAATATTGGTAGGCTTCACGGTTTTTGCTGAATAATTTGCCAAGCCGGGTAGCCACAACGTTCATATAAATATTATAAAACCACTTAAACAAACCCCTCGGCTTCGAAAATTCTGCAATGGCCAGTTTTCCTCCTGGTCGCAGTACACGGTGAATTTCCGACAATCCTTTTTCAAGGTTCTCAAAATTTCTCACACCGAATGCTACGGTCACGGCATCAAACGAATTATCAGGGAAGTTTATTGCCTCACTATCACCCTGGATCAGCTCTATCTCGTTATTTAACAGGAGTTTGTTAATTTTTTTGCGACCAATATCCAGCATGCCTTCGGAGATGTCTATTCCGGTGATTTTGCGCGGTTTAAGTATGCGATGGGTCATGATGGCAACGTCTCCGGTGCCTGTGGCCACGTCCAGGATGTTCTGGGGGTTAAGTTCTTTCAGTTGAGCGATAAGCTTTTTGCGCCAGGTGATATCGATACCTCCGGAAAGGAAGCGGTTAAGGAAGTCATACCTGTAGGCGATGTCATCAAACATACCCGCGATCTGCTCTTTTTTGGATTGGTCGGAGTTTTTAAAGGGTACAACAGCGTCGTGAGAGAATTTGGTCATGAGCGCAAAGTTACGCGATAAGGGGAAACCCACCTGTGGTTGCGTGGTAAGATAGCTTTCTGATATTATTGCCAGCGGGGTGGCGTGGGGCCCTCCGGGAAGAAAGGCTGAAATTCATCTCAGAAATTTCCTTTACTTTACCCGCATGCAAATTAAATCTGCAGAATACCTGGTCAGCAGTCCTGAAATTTCGAAATGCCCACCGGCGGATAAACCCGAATTTGCCTTTATAGGAAGAAGTAATGTGGGTAAATCGTCGCTGATCAATATGCTGGCCGATAACCAGAAGCTGGCGAAAACATCGGGTACGCCGGGTAAAACACAATTGATCAACCATTTTATTATCAACAAAGAATGGTACCTGGTAGATCTTCCGGGCTATGGTTTTGCGAAGGTATCACAGAATTCAAGAAGAAGATGGGAGCAGATGATCGAAAGCTATCTTCGTAAAAGAGAAACACTACTGAATGTTTTTGTGCTGATAGATGGTCGTCATTCTCCCCAGAAAATAGATATTGAATTTATTAACCAGCTTGGCAAATGGGATATTCCCTTCAGCCTGGTATTTACAAAAGCTGATAAGGAAACTCAGAAAGTGGTAAGCGCTAATGTAAAGGATTTTTTAAACGAGATGCGAAAGACATGGCAGTTTTTACCACCTCATATTGTTACAAGTGCCGTTAAAAAACAGGGTAAGGATAAAGTTTTAGGAATGATAGATGAGCTGATTAAAGGACAGGGTTAATTCACCACTTTATTCGCACAGCAACTGCTGGCAAATGCTTCTGGTTTTGCCTTAAATGCAAAGCCCATCCCGAGAATATAACCCATTGCCTCTTTCAGCGCGTCGTTGCTTTTGAAATGGGGGTTTGTGTTAATGTCGGCATGCACTTCCATATCCACATCATACAAAGTAAAAAGATTGCATAATTCATAAGCGATCTCAATACTTTTTGCTACCTCTACCAGCATACGTTCTTTAATAGTGTACACCTGGCGGGTTTTGTCGTTATGAATGAACATAAACCCCCCATGTCCTTCACGTAAAAAAACAATAACGGTTGCAAATTCTGTTTCGGCGCCTTTTACCTGGGAGTCGGTACCAATGCAAACTTTGAGTTTGAAGCCATTTGCGGTTTCTCTTTTTATGGCATTTTCAACAGCATTGAGAATAGGTAATTCAATAGGATCGCCATTAAATCTTCTCCAGTTCATATTTAATAGGTTTTCCGAATTTACTTAAAAAAGAGAAGAAGGAGAAAGAAATTATTGTTAAGTAACCCGTTCCGGGTGGTTATTTAACTAACACAAGGCTGCCAACCCCTCTGTGGAGGTGGGTGTAATGACAAATATTTATGTGGCAACCAAACCGGGTGGCTGTTTAAGGATTGGCCGACCATAGGTGGTGGATTACTTTTTAATTAATCTGAATACTGATTGTTCGTGTTCGTTAAATACTTTTAATAAAATCAGGCCTTTTCGGGTAGCGCTGAGGGATATATTATTCAGTCCCGGGATTAATTTGCCTCGTTGTATTAGCCTGCCGGTTTCGTCGATTAACTGGTATGCATAATGGCCATTGATATTTAATAATGCGGCAGAGGTAACCAGGTTACTATAAAGTGCAATATTCTGCGCTTGTGTACTCTTTAAAGAAATAATATTGGAATAATAAGGACGATCGTCCTGCGCGGTAATCATCTTTATCCTGTAATAAATTGATCCCGGTGTAAAAGGCTTGTAAGTATAATTAATGGTTGATGGCAACAGCGTATATAGTTTTTTGAAATTATTTCCATCATTTGAATATTCAATAATAGTTTCTTTGATCGGTTCATCAGCTTCAAATTCCCAGTTAATAAAATGCTCTTTTTGTTTTACCTCACCCTTCACTATTAATTTGATTACGGGGAGAACCGCATCAATGGAGCCGCTGATGTAATAATACCCCACGCTACCATATTCATCCAGGTTCTGATTGGCAACTCCATCTATTGTTAAAAAGTAAGTTCCCGCATTCAGATTAGTATCCAGTGAGGCATTTAATAAATCCGGTGGATTATATTTTTTAATTAATTGTCCAT
>CAYLVR010000166.1:0-8545 GCA_964387165.1 uncultured Chitinophagaceae bacterium
CAGCTTCCAATAGCGATATTCCTGCTATTGAATTGTTGTTTCCCGCTGTAAAAGATGTTAATATTTCTAATAAAGCAGGAGTAACCGCGCTGGCAATGGCAGTACGCGGTAATTCTCCGGAAGTGGTTCAGTATTTAATTGGTAAGGGCGCCAGCGTCAATGCGGTAGATGGGAAAGGAAATAATCTAGCGTACTATTTGATAGAATCATACAGTCCACGCCAGTCGGAAAAGTTCGACGAAAAATTGCAATTGCTCAAGGATAAGAATTTGAAATTAAGCACCCCTCAAAAAGATGGAAACACATTGTATCATCTTTCTGTTGCAAAGAATAATCTTGAGCTATTAAAGAAAGTGGCCCCATTGGGAGCTGATATTAATGCAAAAAATAATGAAGGAGTTACAGCGCTTCACAAAGCTGCAATGATTTCGAAAAATGATTCAGCATTACGCTTTTTACTTTCAGTGGGTGCAGCAAAAGATGTTAAAACTGAGTTTGATGAAACAGCTTATGATCTTGCCAGTGAAAATGGATTTTTAAGTAAAGAAAAAATATCAGTCGACTTTTTAAAATAAGAGAATATGATGAGGACATTGAAAGGAGTATTTGTTACAGCATTTTTACTGTTGAGTGTTATAACAGCAACGTCGCAGGAAGTATCAAAGTACAAGTGTATGATACAAATGAATAGTTACCTGGGCGAAGGAGCTTATATTGTAGTTTCACTTATTAATAATGACAACTATAATAAAACACTGTATGTTTTAGGGCCTGATAAAGAATGGTACCCCGATTTAAAAGAGTGGCACAAAGCATTTAAAAAGAAACCTGCTAATATCAGCGCAATTACAGGGGCTTCTGTAGCTGGCGGCGATCGTGCAGTTGTTACAATTGAAATAGACAAAGCAAAAATTAATGCAGGTTATTTTCTTCGTTTTGAAAGTGCAGTGGAAGACAAGCCTTACTACGTAAAGGATGCAGAGATACCGCTTACCACTGAAGGGCTGTCAGCCAAAAGTGAAGGGAAAGGCTATATCAGGTATGTACGGTTCAGTGGTAATTAATTAAACAATAATGATCATTTCTGTTTGGAGATATAGCCACTTAGCACTGGCTATATCTTCTTTTTTGTTACTTATCGCAGCGTCGGTCACCGGTATCTTCCTGGCATTTGAGCCGGTTATAGAGAAATCTAAAAACTATAAGGCAGATAGTTTTGATACAATTACTCTTGCTGAATCGGTTCCACTACTTAAAGAAAGATACCCCGGCATACTGGAAATATCAGTCGATGATTACGACTTTGTTTTAATTAAATATGCTGACACAGAAGGTGGGGATAAACAGGCATATGTAAATCCTGTTACAGGTGAAATACTGGGCGAGCCACAAGAAAAGCACCCGTTATTTCAATGGATGACCACGATGCATCGTTCATTATTTATGCATGAAACCGGAAGGATCTTAATTGGGGTAGCTGCCTTCCTGTTAATATTGATTGCCATCTCCGGTATATTGTTAGTGGTGCAGCGGCAAAATGGCTGGAAACATTTTTTTTCAAGAGTAGAGCATACAGGATTTGCGCAATATTATCATGTGGTATTTGGCAGGCTCTCACTATTTTTTATTTTAGCCCTTGCCGTTACAGGCACTTATCTCGCTGTTTATCGTTTTGTTCCTCCACCAGCAAAAGCTAATCTTACAATAAACGAAGAAAATATAAAAGAAGAACCTGTTAAACAGTTGTCGGAGTTTACGTTTTTTCAGCAAACACTTCTTTCCGATCTTCAAAAATTGCAATATCCATTTTCCGATTTCCCCGAAGATTATTACGATATTCAGTTAAAAGATAAAGAAGTATGTGTTAATCAGTTTACAGGTGATGTGCTGGCAGAAGAATTATATTCAAAAACCTATCAGTTGGCGAATTTCAGTTTGCGCTGGCACACAGGGAGAGCGGGTACAATATGGTCCCTCATTTTAGCAGTAACCTCAGCTTATATTTTATTTTTTATTTATTCAGGTTTTGCTATTACTTTAAAACGCAGGCGAACCCGTTCTAAAAATAAATTCAAATCAAAAGATGCCCATATTGTTATCCTGGTCGGTTCTGAGAACGGTGGAACGTTTAAATTTGCCGATGCTATTCACAGGCAATTAATAAAACAGGGAGAAAAGGTATTTCTTACTGATATTAACAATTATTCTTTGTTTCCTGAGGCTAATCATTTAATTGTGATGACGAGTACTTATGGCCAGGGCGATGGGCCTTCGAACGCAAAAAAAATCGCTGAAAAAATAAATAAGTATCGGCAAAATCAAAATATACAATATTCTATTGTAGGATTCGGATCGCGTAGTTATGTGCATTTCTGCAAATTTGCCTACGATATAGAATCGCTATTGCAAAAAAATCAGTGGGCAAAAGCGATAATGCCTGTTTATACTGTTAATGATAAATCGCCACAGGATTTCAGTGACTGGCTTACCGCCTGGACAACGAGAACCGGATTTAAAATGGCAATGCCTCGTGAACTACTGGCTCTGGGCGCCAGGGAATTAAAAACACTTTGTGTTGTTAACAGAACCGATCCTGATGAGGAATCTGCATTTACCATCGGGTTAAGATCCAGAAAACTGAAACACGCGGTTTCGGGAGATCTGCTCGCCATCTATCCAAAAAATGATCATCGTGAACGACTGTACTCCATTGGAAAAATCAATAATGAAATACAGCTTAGTGTAAAGATGCATGAGCATGGTCTTGGATCAGGTTTTCTGAATTCACTGGCGAAGGGTGATAAACTAAAGGCCAGGCTGGTAAAAAATCAGCATTTTCATTTTCCAAAACATGCAAAAAAAATAATCATGATCTCCAATGGTACTGGCATTGCACCATTCCTGGGCATGATCAATGAAAATAAAAGAAAAATTCCGATAGACCTGTATTGCGGATTTCGTAATCAATCTTCCTTTACACTGTATGAGCCCTTTTTAAAAGAACAGATGAATAAGGGAAAGCTTGAGAATATATATTTATCGTTGTCGCGCGAGGCGGAAAAAGAATATGTCAGCCAGCGGATTGTAAAGAATAGTAACCTTATATTGCAAACATTGCAACAGGGGGGTGTTATCATGATATGTGGATCGCTCTCCATGCAGGATGATGTAATGAATGCTTTAACGGAAATATGTGGCGTTTTGGGAGAAGGGAAAATTCTTACTGACTGTTATTGATAAAATATGTTGTATATAAGATCATTAATATTGAGTTTATCCTTATTAGTCTATTGCTCATCCTTTGCACAGGTGGCACGCACCAGGGATGCTTTATTAATGGGTGGACGTTTTGATATTACTATTGTCGCAGAAGATTCTTTATCAGCAGAAAAAAATATTGATACCGTAATTGCAGAAATATCCAGAATTGAATACCTGATCTCCGACTGGAAACCCACCTCACAGGTTTCAATGATCAATAATAATGCAGGAATCGAACCTGTAAAAGTGGATAAAGAATTAATCGAACTTACTGAACGTGCGCTGAAAATTTCGGTGATAACAAACGGTGCGTTTGATATCAGTTTTGCTGCTATGGATAAAATATGGCGCTTTGATGGAAGTATGACTACTATGCCTTCACCTGCTGCAGTAAAAAAAGCAGTTCAGAAAGTCGGATACAAAAACATTATAGTTAATAAAGACAGCTCTACTATTTTTTTAAAACTGAAGGGCATGAAAATTGGCTTTGGCGCACTGGGTGAAGGGTATGCTGCCGACAGATGCAGGGAAATAATGATTGCACGTGGCATAACAGCGGGCCTGGTAAATGCGACCGGAGATATACAGGCCTGGGGAACACAACCTGGCGGCGAACCCTGGAACATTGGCATTAATGATCCATTCAAAAAAAACAAACTGGTTGCGGTTGTGCCGCTTCAGGGGGCCATTACTACATCAGGCAGTTATGAGAAATATGTAATGATCAATAATAAAAGATATTCTCACATTATTAATCCTGCTACCGGTTATCCCGCAACCGGCCTGACCAGCGTAACGGTAACAGGTCCTTCTGCTGAATTGGCTAATGCCCTTAGCACCTCTATAATGGTTGTAGGGAAAAAAAAGGGATTAAAATTAATCGAAGCTTTTCCGGAGTACAAATACCTGATCATTACCGATGCAGGAAAGTCTGATTCTACTTTCCCATCCATCCCTTAAGATGAGGTTTCGCAAAAAATTGTTTCATTTCATCGGGTATTACCATTCGATTGTCCACTGCCTGTCCTCATTAATAAAATAACCCAGGCCATTACTCATCTGATGCACCGTTTTGCCTGTTTTATTAACGAATCTTTTCGTTTCATACACGCGAATACCGTTATTTTCCCGCGCCAGGTAGTTAATCAGCGCGTTCATGGTGGGTGGTAATTCGTGTAGCCACTGTCCGTCTTCTTCTTTTACAAATGCCTGGCTCATAGCCTAATTGATTTCTCATCTTGTTTAAAAAATAATGCCATTTATCAGAATAAAAAAATCAGCACTGGAGCCAGATAACTTAGGGGCGTGGGGGAGTTATTTGAAAAAGCCGCTTTATTCTGGCGGCTCGTCAACAATGTTTCCGTTTTCATCAACATAGGCCATCATATCATCCAGTGAATGGCCGTCTTTTTTTTCACTTCGCCTTTGCTGCGATCTTTCCTGTTTATGCTGCTGGCGTTCTAGTCGTTTTTGTTCGCGCTGTCTTTTCTGATAAGTCTGATGTGATTTTGCCATGTATCCCTATTTAGTGAATAATACGGCCACCTGACAATGGCAGGCTGCCTGTTTTGTACGTGCCCAATATGAGTAAAAAGAGCCGGATGGTGGGCGTGAACCCTATAGACGAGTACTGAAGAAAATTCGTTGCAATATGGGTTATCCTGAAGAACCAGTCACTTATCTATTTCTACATTTATAATATGTTTATTATAGATTTGATCTATGTTATTTGTCCGTTCATCTTCCGTTATGTAACAGAAGATAAACAGTAATTGAACATATAAGTATTGTATATATAACGGAAATATCCTATATTCACAATAAAAGTGAAATGGCCAGTTCAACTCAAAACATGCTTCTATATGGTTTCTCCGGTAAGCTGGGAAACATGGTGATCAAAAAGTATAAAGACAAAATTGTGCTTAGCGCCAAGCCTGACATGAGTAACAGGGTGCTGACTGAAGCACAGAAAGAACAGAACGAACACATGAAATTTGCTAATGAATATGCGCGCAGAATCATGGCTGATCCCGAACTGAAAGCAGAAGCCTGCAGACGCTTTCTTCTGCAGCCACAAAAAATTTATCGTGCGCTGATAAAAGACTTTATGTTGAATAAAGGAGATCTCGAAAAACTGACTATGACAATTGATTAACAGTGATTACTCCGTAGCGCCAGCCGGGCGTCGCTCTCTGTACCAGTTTTTTTTCCATTCTGAAAAAACAGATGCATCCCTGGTATAACGTACAAAATTTCCCTCATGCAGGGAGAATAATTCATTTTCAACCGACCGCGTAAATGCCGGCCGTTCATGCAGTGGAAGATCTGCAGCAGCCTCTTTGATCAGGATGCCAGCCTCGGGACGATTACATTTATGGTGAATAATTTTTGCCATCAGTGCTTTAATGATTTCCCGGTAATTCAATATATACCGGTCGGGCTGGTGCGAAATTTCATTTAATATATCATAGCGCGAGGCACTTCTTTCATACGACCAGATATAAAGATCTTTCAGTAACGTTATTTTTTGCAGTTCATACACTCCATTCAATCCTGCCCTGTATAAATTAACAGGGAGATCGGTGAATGTAAGTGGCGCCAGCCGGGAATGAATAAGCGGTACATTACAAATTATCCTGGCTACACATTCATTTAAATTATAAAGAGGTTGCATATAAGACAGGTGCGCCAGTAGAAAAAATGATTCTTCAAATGGGTTACCCACAGAAGCAGATTTATTAAATAGCTGTCTCAATTTCGCATTATAGCCCCAGTCGAGGTTTCCGATATAACTGGTTGCAGGAACAACGATATCACTGGTACGAAAGGTTCCGCAGTTTGCGCGGTTAACCAACATATTATCAGATATTAATCCATGAATATGTAATAAACCTCCTCTATTCAGCAATTTATTTTTGGGTGTTTTTAAAATGAATTCGACTGCTTCGCGGTGATTCAATAACATTTGAGTTTCACTGGCAGATCTGTCAGCGGCTGCTTCCCGCAGTAAAAACAAATGATCTGTTTCAAGTAATGAATAATTATTACCCTGCAAACGGCAGGAGTTAAAAGATAGATCGGTAATTAAGCGGTTCTCTATTTTTCTAATAAAATGTTCCTGTTGTACGCTTTTGTTGATTTTTTGCAGATGCTTTATTTCGTGCGGTAAAAAATAACCTTTATTGCGATCATATTTTTTAACGATCCGGTAATCGTACCCTGCAGCTTTTCTTTTTTCGACCGGTTGTGTCACCAGGGCGAGTATGCGTTTTCCTTCATCACTGATAAAAGAAAAATCATTAACTGTACCTGGTTTTGGTTGCAGGTGTTTTGTGTTTAGAAAATGATACAGTGTTGAACGCTTGTTACCTGATACAGTGATAAATCCATTATGCTGAAGATTAACGAGCCGCCTTTGAAAAGATCGTAGTGAAATCTTTAATCCTGATTTTTTCATAAGGAATTCTATTGAAACACCACCAGGCATTTCTTTGATAACGGATACTATTCTGTCAAGTTCGGTTTGCAGGGTATTCTTGTTCATTTGCGGTTGTTGGATAAGTGTTGAAATAATAAATATACATTTCTTTACGACATAGGAATATGCTTTTTGCGACAGTGTTAATACAGGATAACGACATATTTACGACAAGATCATAGGGTATTGGGTTTCAGCCGGGAAATTGGGCAACTCAGCCACTATTTTAGCCAGTTTAGCCTTTTTTTGTGGAATTGGTGTTTTGAGTGTATATCCTTGCATTGTCAATCGCAAATGCGGGCCGCGTCCGAAACCGGGAAGAGACGCTTCCGGTTTCACCGCAAATGCAGGCGACATCAAACAAACTTTTTTTAACTCAAAAACAATTTTTTATGATACTCTCTAATGATAATTTATTTCTTGAAGGGCTGACTGGTTCAGCCAAAAACATGACCGTAAGACGGTTGCCGGGAAACAGATCCGTAGTTAGTGCACGCAGCCGTGGTAGTAAAAAGAAACCTACCGAACTGCAGCTGGACGTTCGCGATCAATTCAAGGCAAGCATCGAATATGCTAATGGTGTAAAGGCCGATCCTGCAAAGCTGGCTGTTTATGTCGCTAAAGTTAAGCCAGGCAGAAGCCCGTTTAATTTAATGGTAAAAGATTTTAGTACCCCTCCGTATGTGAAATCAATCACCCATGACCGTTATACGGGCCAGGCAGGCCAGTCAATTCATCTGCAAGCATACGATGATTTTAAAGTGGTGTTGGTAGAGGTGATTATTACCGATGCTGCGGGCCAGGTTATTGAGCAGGGTAATGCCCTATCGCGCGGAACAAGCCGCGACTGGACATATACCACTACTGTAGTCAACAACCAGTTGCCGGGAACAAAAATATCGGCCATTGCAACCGATATCCCGGGCAATACAGGTGTGCTCGATGTAGTTCTTTAATGTTCATTTGTATTCTTAATTAAAGCTCGCGGGGAACCGCGGGCTTTAATATTTTCAGTGAGCTATCAATACATCCATTTTTATTGACGGATACCGGTTAATATACACCTGATATTGGCGTTCACGGGGATGTGCAAGTGCTCAGAATTGTCAGGGTATTTGTAATGTGACTTGAGAATTTGTTCCGGCGGCTAATACTTCAATCAGATATTTAATTTCTATATTTGATTATGAAATCGATTATAGCCTTATTTGTATTATGCCTTATAGTATTTTCCTGCAAAAAAGATAAAACGGAAGCTTTCTCCCCATACATTGGCACTTGGGAGTTAAGAGGGTATTCAGGTACTCCCATCTCATATTTCAGTCCTTCTGATTTAGCACCAGGAAACGGCATGTTAATAAAATATTCTGCAGACACCCTTTATCAATACACCAATCGGCAACTTTGGAATAAGTTTGATTACTATATCGTAAAGGATACCTGTCTTAAATGTTATGATATTCCATTATTAATGGATCGTCGGTATTCCATGGGTGAGAGGGAAATTACCATTACCGGAGAGTATACTTTTCAGGAAGTCAAAAATGATACGCTCCTTATTTATAATTACAATGTTATCAACGCATACAAAAACATCAAACAATATGTGAGAGTTGCAGATCAATAGAACCAATAATCAGGTACCTCAATGTGCAGTTAGCCATGAGGATACGTATGATTACTGCAATTGTTAATTATTCAACAGTAATATCTTTCGGTGTTTTCACATTAACTTTTCCGAAAAGAACACTGAGTTTTTGGTGACATCACATTGGAAGACTTTACAGGTTGTAATAGTTTACATCC
>CAYLVR010000167.1:0-4214 GCA_964387165.1 uncultured Chitinophagaceae bacterium
ATTCCGGATAGACTTGCATCTGTTTCTTTTTCTTCTTCCAGTGTTTGAGCAAGAAGATCAGCCACATCAGACATGCCTAATGTTTTGGCAAGTTGAACAAGCCCTCCGTAGGTTGCTATTTCATAATGTTCCACTTTCTGTGCAGCCATAATAATGCCTACATCACGTGTTGAAGTTCCTTTTTCAGTTTCTTCAATAATTGATTCGCCTTCTTTGGTCAATCCTGCCATGGCCTCACATTTTTTAGCCTGCGCTTTCTGCCCCATAATATCGAACACCTGCTCAAGGCGAGTCACATGTTCGCCGGTAACTACCAAATGTTCATCAATCGCTGATTTTAATTCTTTATTTGTCGTGGCTTTGCTCATTTTGGGGAGCGCTTTTATCAGATGCTTTTCAGCCCAGTAAATATCTTTCAGGGAATCCAGGAAAAACTTTTGCAAAAGGTTCCCATTTTCAGCAGCCGATTTTGGGCGGCTGGTTTTACGTGTTGCAGTTGCTGAACTGCCATTTGATGAAGCTTTGTTCCTGGCACCAGCAGCCCCTGAACGGGAACCTGGATTTTTGTTTGTTTTTACCTGTGGCATATCAGTTAAGTTTTATTATGATTAAAAATGAATCTTTCTTTTAAGATTAAATTTATATGCCATGAAGCCAGGACAGGTAATCTATATTATTGTGGAGCAATTTCCTCGTGAATTTCATTATTTGCCTGATTGTGGGAAAACCTTTGGGGCTAGGAATTATCCAGGCTTTGCAGTATATCGTTAAGGATATCATCCTTATGCTCCAGCCCAACAGATATTCTGATCAGCCCCGGAGTTATATTCACTTCCCGCCTTTCCTTTTCAGACAACTTCCCATGCGTAGTACTTGCAGGGTGTGAAGCAATGCTTTTAGTATCTCCCAGGTTTGCGGTAAGTGAAAGCATCTTTAAATTATTAAGGAATTTTTTCCCGCTTTCTAATCCTCCCACTAAATCAAAACAAACAATTCCCCCTCCGTTTTTCATTTGTTTTTTAGCAATATCGTATTGGGGATGGCTAGGCAGGAAAGGGTATTTTAAAGAAGAAATCTTCGGGTGATTTTCGAGTTTTTCGGCTATATACAATGCATTAGAAGAATGTCTTTCCATTCTTACATCAAGTGTTTCCACGCTTTTACTTAAAATCCATGCATTAAATGGAGAAATAGCAGGACCTGTACTGCGGCAGAACAAATAAATATCATAGATCAATTCGGAGCGGCCCACTACTACCCCACCAAGTACCCTACCCTGTCCATCAATCCATTTAGTGGCCGAGTGAATGACAAGATCGGCACCGAAATCAATTGGTCGCTGACCTATTGGTGTTGCGAAACAATTATCTACGTTCAGAATAATATTATGTTTCTTAGCGAGGGCAGATATTTTATCGAGATCAATTAATTCAAGAGAAGGATTAGTAGGTGTTTCAAGAAATATCATTTTAGTGTTTGGCCTTATCGCGGCTTCCCATGAATCGGGATCAGATGGGCTGATATAACTGTATTCAATACCAAACCGGGGAAGGAATTTAGTAATAACCGTATGTGTGCTTCCGAAAATAGCATTAAATGAAAGCAAATGATCGCCTTGTTTTAATAATGCCATAATCGAGGCGAATATGGCACTCATTCCTGAAGCGGTAGCAAAGCCATCTTCAGCGCCTTCAAGTGCACATATTCTTTCCACAAATTCACTTACGCCAGGATTGCTGAAACGCGAATAAATATTATCCTCTGTTTCGTCGGCAAATGCGGCTCGCATTTCTTCAGCATTATCAAAAGTAAAACTACTGGTCAGAAATAATGGTGAATTATGTTCCATTTCATTAGTACGGTCGGCACGGGTGCGGATAGCCTTACTTATCGGGTGTAATGACATTGTTTTTTTAATTATTTATTTATAACAACTTTCCATTTAATATTAGAACCTGCTTTGTTTAATGTGGCGGCCACCGAGCAATATTTATCCATTGATAAAGCACAGGCTTTTTCAGCCTTATCCTGGTCAATATTTCCTTCCAGTTTAAAAACAATAGTGATATCTGTCCATAAGGCTGGTTCAACTCCCTGTTCGCGATCGGCCTCTATATTTATCTTAAAACTGGTGACCTGCTGCCTCTGTTTCTTAAGAATTGAAAGAACGTCCACGCCGCTACAGCCCCCCAGGCCCATTAGTAGCAGTTGCATTGGCCTCACGCCGTAATTCTGCCCTCCCATTTCGGGTTTGGTATCTATTTTCACAATATGGCCGTTCTCATCTTTAGCATCAAAAGCCGAAAAATCATTGATTCTTTCCAGTTCAATCTTTACCATTTGTTGAAATTTTTTACAAATGTAGTATTCAACACTTTACTTTGCAGGCTATTTGAGTTTACATCATGATGCATTTCTGGTACAAACAGCCTTTTACGCTGGAAAGCGGGGCACAACTTGATGGTTTGAACATTGCCTACCACACTTACGGCAAGCTGAACAGTGATAAAAGCAACGTGGTATGGATATGTCATCATCTCACTGCGAATTCTGATGCAGCCCTTTGGTGGAAAGGTGTTGTTGGTGAGGGCTACCTTATAGATCCGGCCAAATACTTTATTGTGTGCGCCAATATCCTGGGCTCCTGCTATGGCACTACAGGCCCTTTGAGCAATAACCCTGCAACCGCTTCTCCATACTATAGCAGCTTTCCTTTTGTCACGATACGTGACATGGTGAAAGCACATATACTATTACGTCAGCACCTGGGCATCGATAATATTTATATGATGGTTGGTGGAAGTATGGGCGGCTACCAGGCCCTGGAATGGTGCCTGATCGAAAATGACCGTATAAAGAACCTGCTGCTGCTATCAACATCTGCCGCCGAGAGCGCCTGGGGCATTGCAGTACATACCGCTCAAAGGCTCGCTATTGAAGCCGACTGCACCTGGAAAGAGACTAATGCAGCTGCTGGAAGAAAAGGACTAAAAGCAGCCAGGGCGATCGGTTTGATCAGTTACCGCAATCATGGCATACTGGTCAAAAAACAAACGGATGGGGATCCTTCCAAAACCGATAATTTCAAGGCTGCCTCATACATGGAATACCAGGGTGAAAAGCTGGTGAACAGGTTCAATGCCCAGAGCTATCATTTACTTACAAAGGCAATGGACAGTCATAATCTTTCACGCGGCCGCAATAGCACAATGAGTGAATTATTAAAGACGATAACTCAAAGAACTATAATATTCGGAATTCAGAGCGATATACTTTGCCCACTCGTTGAACAGGAATTTCTTGCAAGGAATATTCCGGATTCAAAAATGGTGGTAATTGATTCTGCTTACGGGCATGATGGTTTTATGGTAGAAGCAGAAATAATTTCAAAACATATCAGAGAGTGGATGAGTTAAAATACTCCCAGTGAATCTAATATAATTCTCAGGCTCCAGAATATTACCAATCCACCTACTGCAATAAACATTGTTTTTAAGGGAAGTCTTCCTGCTAGCCGGGCTGCAATTGGCGCAGCAATCATCCCCCCGATAATTAGTCCGACAATTACCTGCCAATGACCAATTCCCAGCATAGTAAAAAATGTAATGGCGCTGGCGAGGGTAACAAAAAATTCAGTTAAGCTTACCGATCCTATTACATATTTTGGCGTGCGTCCTTTTGAAATCAATGTACTTGTTACCAGGGGACCCCATCCACCCCCACCGAAAGAATCAAGAAAACCACCGGCCCCTGCCAGCCATCCTACTTTTTTTACTTTTTGAGGTTTGCTTTTTTTGAATACACCGTAAATGATCTTACTTCCCAGTAACAAAGTATAGGAAGCCAATATCGGTCTTACATAATCTGCATATTCAAATCCCAGTTTTGATAATAAAACGGCCCCTATAATGGCGCCGATCACTCCAGGTATTAATAATGCCTTGAATAATTTTTTATTCACATTACCAAAACGGTAATGGGTGTACCCCGATATTCCACTCGAAAACATTTCTGCGGTGTGAATACTACCACTGATTACAGGTAAATTAACACCCAATGATAATAATATAGTTGTACTGGTCACGCCATATCCCATTCCTAAAGCGCCATCCACCATCTGCGCCGCAAAACCAGCGAGTATCATCCAATAAAAAAGCGGTTCAATATGATTCGGAATATCTTTTAAAGAAATAACCACGTCATTAAACGGGATA
>CAYLVR010000167.1:4224-8480 GCA_964387165.1 uncultured Chitinophagaceae bacterium
CTTTGCGCTTAATGGCGATGCGAAATCCAGCGAAAAGAAATGGCGCAAAGTCCTTCGTAATATGATTCAGCTTATTTACTTTATCAGTAAAGTTTCCACTTAATTTATTGCGAATAACATGCATATTCTGCAACACATCATCTATTTCGTTGGGTATTACTTCGTTAAATACTTCTTTTAGACGTTTAGCAATTGTAGGTGATTTTCCATTGGTGGAAATGCCAATTTTAAGATGGCCCTTTTTAACTACTGAGCCGAGGTAAAAATCACACAGTTCCGGTTTATCAGCCGCATTAATTAATTTTCCACGTTGTTTTACATCATTGCGGATCTGTTCACTGATCTGCGTATCGTTAATGGCAGTAATGACAACATCGGGCCATTCGAGATCAGTTTCTACATATGGCCTTTGAATAAGCTCCACGTTATTGTGGGTAAGAGCCAGATTTTTTATATGATCGTTTATTTCTATAGCCACCAGTTTAACACAAGTTCCCGGTGCATTAGATATTATCGCAGATAATTTTTCCAGCGCTACATTTCCACCCCCAACCAGCAACACATTTAATTCTTCCAGTTTCAGAAAAACAGGAAAGAGATTATTCGTCTCTACTTGCGGTGTAACATTCGATTCAATTTTCAATTCTTTTGTTTTTTTCTCAGGTCGAGATTATGAAAATAGTACACTCTAGGCACATGCAAGCTCCTGTATTGATTGCCGGCTGGTAATTGCTGGAAAAGATTCATATACCCGAACTGGATATTATCTTTTGCGTTTACATGATAGGCAAATCCAGCAAAGAACCGGTTCTGGTCAAAATAGTTATTGACAATCTCTTTTCCGAAATTAATATGCACTTCATCATTAAAAGTGAAAGAGAGCGTGTTAGGTGCAAAAGGTTTTTTACTTAACGGAAGCATCAGTCCATAACTGTACCGGAATTTCCAGTTGAAATTATACCCGCCTTCCAGCGTATTATTATTTGCAGATTTTCTTCGATATCGTTCTTCAAGGCGCAGGTATTGTACAGCGCGCGATTTTTTAGTATTTGTGTGCCACTGCACCTGCTGCCAGGGCCGATGTTCCGGCAGCGATATAGTTACGGCCCCTGAAGGAAAATGATTTACATAGGCATAGCCTGCTGTGAATTTCAGGTTATCATTTGCATAATAAGTCAATCCCGCCCTTGCGATGCCAGTAGAAAAATTGGTAAAAAAATCCTCTTTGGTGCGCAGATGAGCATCAATCCATAAACCCCAACGGTCACTTAACCTGGCCTGGTTAAAGTAAGCCGTCCAGAACTGCTGGGTATGCGTTGTTCGTTTTTGACCCAATGCTTCCTCAAACATAATAGTGGCGAACGTAACTACAGTTATATACCTGAACATAGCTTGTAATATCGCTAATTAGATTGTCCGTTAAAAAATTTTCTATAAGTATAATCTCCAAATTTCTCATTTGCCGATCTTTCAGATTTGTACGCACGAAAAAGTTCATTCAATTCTGTTAGTATGGCGTTCTCATCAAGACTTTCTTTGAATATTTTATTTAACCTGGTGCCGAGATTATCGCCTCCAATATGCATATTATATTTACCTGGAGATGTGCCTACAAAGCCTATTTCAGCAGCAAAGGGCCTTGCACAGCCGTTAGGGCAGCCCGTCATCCTGATATGGACCTCTTCATCCTCAATCCCATGAGAAGCCATTAAAGGCTCTATTTTCGATATTAAAGAAGGCAGGTAACGCTGACCTTCAGCGAGAGCCAGCGGGCAGGTATTTAATGCTACACAGGCCATTGAGCTTTTTCTAACCGGCGAAGCATTATCAGTATGAGCAATAATGCCATAACGCTCCAGTATCCCGTTAATGGTCTTTTTATCTTTTGATTTAATATCACCCAGGATAAGATTCTGAGTACAGGTGAAAATAAAATTCGCTTTACCGGTTTCTGCAATTTCGTATAAAGCAGATTTCAGTTTTAGATCTTCTGTGTCGAGCACCCTTCCATTTTCAATGAACAGGGTATAATAATTTAAACCTTCATGATTCTTTTCCCAGCCATAATAATCACGTCGCTCCTCAAAAACAAAAGGTCTTGCTTCTTCGAGTGTATAGCCGGCACGCTTTTGCAGTTCTTTCTTCCACCAATCGAGGCCGAGTCTGTCAACAGTGTACTTTAGGCGCGCAAGTTTCCTGTCGCTTCTATTACCATAATCGCGCTGGATGGTTAATATCTCGTAAACAAACTTTAATACTTTTTCTTTTGTATCTGCAAAACCTATAATACTTCCAAGACGTGCATAATGATCAGGATTTCCATGGGTAGTTGACATACCTCCTCCAATTGCTATATTAAATCCTTCCAGCTTATTATTATTTATTACAGCAATTAAACCAATATCATTTGTGAAAACATCCACATCATTATTAGGTGGAATGGCGATAGCGATCTTGAATTTACGCGGCATGTACCTGTCCTGGTATAATGGATCTTCTTCAGAATGTTTATCTGCTATCTTTTCTTCATCGAGCCATATTTCGTAATAGGCGTGTGTTTTCGGTAATAATAATTTATCGATATCCTTCGCGTATTCAAATATCTGTTGATGAAGTGCAGATTGTTTAGGGTGCGATGTGCAGAGTACGTTCCTGTTAATATCACCGCAGGTAGCAATAGTGGTCATTGCCGCTTCGCGGAAAGATTTTAATGTTGGTTTTACTTTTGTTTTTAATACGCCATGTAACTGGATGGTTTGCCTGGTAGTGATCTTAATGATACCTGTTGAGTTTTTACCGGCAACATCATGAAGATCTATCCATTGCCGGGGTTGTAAAACGCCTCCCGGCAAACGGAGCCTGATCATAAATGAATATAATCTTTCAAGTTTTTTTGAAGCGCGCACATCCCTCCTGTCGCGATCGTCCTGCACATACATTCCGTGAAAACGAACCAGCGCCACATCATCTTCGTATAAATTTCCCGTTATTTCATTCTCCACGCTTTCCCTTAACGAGCCACGAAGATTATCGCTTGCCTGTTTAATTCTCTCTGTGGATGATAAATTATTCTGCTCTGACATATTTTAATTTCCCTAATAAACATCCTTTAGATATCTCGATTCATCTTTTAACTGGTCGAGGAACTGGATAGATTCTTCAATTGATTTATTACCAAACTTCTGAACGATCTGCATGAGTGTATCTTCAACATCTGCGCTCATTGGATCCTTTGTACCACATACATACAACGATGCACCACTTAACAGCCAATTATAGAGATCGTTGCCATGTTGCATCATTTTATGCTGTACATATACTTTATCCTTTTGGTCGCGTGAGAAGGCCACATTTAATTTAGTGAGCACACCCGTTTCCACCCAGTTTTGCAATTCTGTCTGGTAAAGGAAATCGCTTACAAAATGCTGGTCCCCAAAAAACAACCAGTTTTTTCCCCCTGCGCCCTGTGCATCACGTTGAGCAATAAAAGAACGGAAAGGTGCGATACCCGTACCAGGGCCGATCATAATAATATCGCGCTCATCTGGCGGCAACCTGAACTGACTATTTTTATGAATATAGAATTCCACCTCGGTGTCAACAGTTAAAGTTGAAAGAAAATCAGAACATAATCCACATTTCCATTCTTCGTTCAGATAAAATTTATCTCTTGCAACTGTAACGTGAACCTCTCCTCCATGTGCTTCCGGTGAGGAAGAAATGGAATATAATCTTGGTGTAATAGGTTCAAGAATATCGATAAGTCCCTGGAACTGCTCTTTATTTTTAAGGGGATATATTCTTAAGAGATCCAGCAGGCCTATTTTAGTAGAAGGAATTTCCTGTTCAACAAGGGTCGCATATTTTGCTACCACTCTTTCAGGAAGGTAACATATATTTAATTTCTTTTTCAACAGGTCGTGTGCTGAAATATCTTCATTACGGAAATTAAATGCTTTGTATCTGTCGATCTCAAGCAGTTCAACAATAGAGTCTATAATTTTTTCCGGGTTCTCGGGAATAATTCCAAGGGAGTCGCCAGGTAAATATTCAATATCATCGGCACTTATTTCAATATGGTGTGTTTCTTTATTTGAACCCGCGTCATTGAGAAGAACATTCGTGAGAATCGTACCTCTGTATGTTTTTTTCCCGGAAGATTTTTTAGTTACTGCAGATGCTAAAACTGTTGTCCCGTTGGTAGGAGCAGGGCCATTCTGAGCAGATAAATTATTCAATACCTGGGTGAACCAGCT
>CAYLVR010000168.1:0-8407 GCA_964387165.1 uncultured Chitinophagaceae bacterium
CACAAGCCGCTGCCAATCAGATGACGAAGCAGGAGGGTGGGGGTACTATTTTATTTACATCTTCTGTTACGGGCCACCGGGCGCATAAAAACCTTATTGCGTATGGGGTCACGAAGGCTGCTATTGAAATGTTGGTAAAAGGACTCGTAGCGGAGCTTTCCGCTTATAAAATAAATATAAATGCTGTTGTTCCTGGAGCAACGCTGACAGAAAGAACTCAATTTGATCCCGGATATGAAAAGATGTGGTCCGATTTTATTCCTTCCGGTCATCCCGCAAATGTTGCAGACATTGCTAACGCTGCCTTATTCCTTGTTTCGGACAAGTCGAAACATATAAACGGTCAATGCCTGGTTGTAGACGGAGGTTGGACCTGTATGGGATCTCTGCCTTCTTAAAGAATAATTCTTTGTAATTAATAAAAATAATATGACAACAGAAATAAAAAGCAGCCTACAAAACAATCCCCAGGGTTCTGATAGTACACACTTTAGATACCCGAATTCGATTTTAGTATTTATCCTGTGTTCTGCTGTATTCTTCCTTGCTTTTCTGTTTTCTTCCTGTAAAAGCAATGGAAAAAATATTGCATCATCACACAATCAGCAATGGAAAATGGGTGTGGCGCTTTGGTCATTTAACAAATTTCCACTTTCCGTAGCCGTTGCTAAGACAGACAGCGCCGGTTTAAAGAATATAGAAGCTTTTACCGGTTATAAACTCGGAAAAGAATTTCATGATACGGTATTGAAAGAAATTTCCAGGCATGGTGTTTCAAGAATTCAGGAATTGCTAAATGATAAAAATATGCGGATAACTTCAATTTATGGTGAAGGAAATAATGTTGATGAATGGGTTAAATGTTTTGATATCGCTAAATCATTAGGAGTAGATTATATAACTGGAGAACCACCGGTTATATACCTAAAATCTATAGATAGTTTGGCAGGATTATATAACATTAAGCTTGCTTTACATAATCACTGGAGAGGATTAAGCCCTTATTGGCATCCGGATACTGTATTGAATATTATAAATCGAAGCAACAATATAAAAGCCTGCGCCGATTTAGGACATTGGGTAAGGAGTGGTTTAGACCCTGTTGATTGTTTAATGAAATTGCAAGGAAATATTCTTGGAATTCACCTTAAAGATGTTCACGAGATGAATAATATTGAGGCTAAAGACGTGGTTGTTGGAGCTGGTGTGATAAACTTTGAAAAAGTAATCACTGAACTAAGAAGACAAAATTTTGATGGGATGATATACTCGGAATGTGAGTTGAACTGGGGCAATAATGTACCCGATGTTATTAAATCGGTTCGATATTTTAATGAGTTGTCAAATAATCGTGTGAAATAGGAAATATGGAGCAGGCTATGTTTAGTTTAAAAGATAAAGTTGTAGTGATAACAGGTGGGGGAAGTGGAATTGGAAGGGCTATTTCATTATTGTTTGCTGATCGGGGCGCTTATGTGTTTGTATTAGATACAGATGAAGTTGGTGCAGAAAAATTGCGGGCTGATATTGTGCAGAAAGGCGGTCGGTCTGATTTTAAAAAATGTGACATATCAAAAAGGGAGGAGGTCAGCAACGCTATTTCTTTATTGGTGGCATCAGCGGGTAGGATAGATATAGTTGTTAACAATGCAGGCATTGCTCATGTTGGAAATGTTGAAAATACAAGCGCTGCTGATTTTGATAAATTGTTTAATATAAATGTAAAGGGTGTATACCATATCATTAATTCCTGCATTCCTCATATGAAAGAGAGAGGTGGTGTTGTTTTAAATATGGCATCAACGGCTGCATCGGTTGGATTATCTGACCGGTTTGCGTATAGTATGACCAAAAGCGCTGTACGTGGAATAACCTTGTCTGTGGCCCGCGATTATTTGCAATATAATATTCGTTGTAATAGTATTTCTCCTGGAAGAGTTCATACTCCTTTTGTGGATGGGTTTATTGCAAAAAATTATCCGGGAAAAGAGGAAGAGATGTTTATTAATCTTTCCCTCGCGCAGCCAATTGGCAGAATGGGCAAGCCAGAGGAAATTGCCTGGTTAGCATTGTATCTGTGTAGTGATGAAGCAAGTTTTACTACCGGAAATGATTATGCGATTGATGGAGGTGTAATTAATCTTAACAGCTGATATTATGAAATTGATTCGTTATGGATTTCCGGGAAATGAAAAGCCGGGAATTATTATTGATGGAGAAATGTATGCTATTCCGATGTTTGAGGAAGATTATAATGAATCTTTTTTTGCTACAAACGGATTGCATAGATTGAACATGCATTTGTTGAATAAAAGGAGCAGGTTAGATAAATTACCTGTTGATACCAGGCTAGGCGCTCCTGTCTCTAATCCTTCAAAAATTATTTGTGTTGGAATGAATTATGCAGATCATGCAAAAGAATCCAACGCACCAATACCTGATGAGCCTATTATTTTCTTTAAATCAACAACTGCAATTATTGGCCCCGATGATGATGTTATAATACCACGTGGAAGTGAAAAGACTGACTGGGAGGTTGAGCTTGCCGTTGTAGTGGGGAGAACTGCGTCCTACGTTAGTGAAGAAGATGCAATGAGTTATGTGGCGGGCTACTGTTTACACAATGATTATAGCGAAAGGGCATTCCAATTGGAAAGAGGTGGTCAGTGGGTAAAAGGAAAAAGCTGTGATACATTTGCGCCCCTAGGTCCCTTTCTCATTACAAAAGACGAAGTGAAGGATATTAATAATCTTAGTCTTTGGCTAAAAGTAAATGGCAAATCAATGCAAAATGGGAATACCAGAAATTTGATTTTTTCTATACCCTATCTTGTGCATTACATTAGTCAGTTTATGACGTTGCTTCCAGGAGATATAATTTCTACAGGCACTCCCAAAGGGGTTGGGCTTGGCATTAAGCCTTATCCTGTTTATTTAAAGCCTGGTGATATTGTGGAGTGTGGAATAGATGGTTTAGGCACATCTACACAGCATATCAGGGCCATCTGATTTTTTTGAATAATTAACAATTAATATTCTGGATATGATTGCAGAACAAATTTGCAATGTGTCAGCTATTGGCAACATTGATCTTTTACAATGGGTAAAAGAAACTGCCGAATGGTGCAACCCGGAAGAAGTTTACTGGTGTAATGGTAGTAAAGAAGAATACAGTGAGTTGTGTGAGGTGCTCGTTAAAAAGGGAACTTTTATTCGCCTTAATCCAGACAAGAGACCAAATAGCTTTGCTTGTTTTTCTGATCCTAGTGATGTGGCGCGCGTGGAAGACAGAACTTTTATTTGTAGCAGAATTAAAGAGGATGCAGGGCCAACGAATAACTGGGTTGATCCCGATGAAATGAAGGAAACACTAAAGGAATTGTTCCGTGGGTGTATGAAAGGACGCACAATGTATGTGATTCCTTACTGTATGGGCCCCATTGGTTCTTCATTATCTAAAATTGGAATAGAAATAACAGACAGCGAGTATGTGGCGGCAAGTATGCATATAATGACCCGGGTGGGAAATCCTGTATTGAAGTATTTGGAAAATAATGCAGGTTTTATCAAGAGCCTTCATTCGCTTGGGGCCCCGCTTGAAAAAGGAATGCAGGATGTGTCCTGGCCATGTAATCCATCGGTGAAGTACGTCGTTCATTATCCCGAAGAGCGGTCGATTGTATCTTATGGATCGGGTTATGGAGGTAATGCGTTACTTGGAAAAAAATGTTTTGCCTTACGCCTCGCTTCTGTGATTGCCAAAGAAGAAGGTTGGTTGGCAGAACATATGCTTATCCTGGGAATTGAAAATCCTAAAAAGGAAAAAATATATATAGCTGCAGCTTTTCCCAGTGCATGTGGAAAAACAAATTTTTCCATGCTGATTCCACCTGAAGAAATGAATGACTGGAAAATAACAACAGTGGGAGATGATATTGCCTGGATCAAGAAAGCTGGTGATGGCAAATTATATGCTATTAATCCTGAGTATGGTTATTTTGGTGTAGCCCCCGGCACCAACGAAAAAACAAATCCAAATGCAATGTCGGCTATCAGGGCCAATGCAATTTTTACAAATGTTGGCATTACTCAGGATGGCGATGTTTGGTGGGAAGGTCTTTCTGACGCACCGCCGGAAAATGTAATTAACTGGAAGGGAGAGAAAGTGCAGCCCGGGAGTAGCGATCTGGTCGCTCATCCCAATTCAAGATTTACCGTTCCCTCTTCTCAGTGTGATTCGATAGATCCTGAATGGGAAAATCCTGACGGTGTTTGTATAAGCGCATTTATTTTCGGAGGGCGCAGAAGTCAAACCATACCGCTGGTGTATCAGGCTTTTAATTGGAATTTTGGTGTTTATCTTGCTGCCACAATGGGATCGGAAACTACAGCTGCCGCATTTGGTGAGCAGGGTAAGGTAAGGCGCGATCCTTTTGCAATGCTGCCTTTCTGTGGTTACCATATTGCTGACTATTTTAATCATTGGTTGCAGTTTGGCCGGAACCTATCGGACCCTCCCCGAATTTTCGGAGTAAACTGGTTTAGAAAGGATGAATTCAATAATTATTTATGGCCTGGTTTCAAGGAAAATATGCGTGTTCTAAAATGGATTTTCGAGAGGGTAAAGGGCCAATGTACAGCGGTAGAAAATCCGATAGGATGGATGCCGTATTACGATGATCTGACCTGGACAGGTTTAGATTTTTCCCGTAAAAATTTTGACGAACTGATGCGCATTGATCAGGATGCTTGGAGAAAAGAAATTATGGCACATCAGGAGTGGTTTATGTTGGTATATGATAAGCTGCCTAAAGAGTTTTACTTTATGCGTGAGCTATTATTGTCCACTTTGCTTAGGGCTGTATAACTACCATTTTTGTTATTCCATTCCGGTTCGGTTAAAAAGTATAAACAACTAGATAAATCCGATGCATTCCAGCATATATAGATAAATTAATTTTGATTTATTAAACTATTATCCTCAGATATAGACTTAACAAAATAGTCCAGGTGCTGGACAAGAATTGCCAATTTGAACTAATAAAACGACTGCTATTATGAAACTATTACTAACGATTCCGGTTGGCCAACAACGGTTTATTCGTTGTGACTACAAACAAGCCGACAAAAGCCTAAAACGTTACTTTATTAACACGAGTGGCATTCTGCAAAAGTATATTACAAAATACTTGCTGCTTCTTTTTTTAACACTTTCTGTTACATCGCTTTCGTATTCACAATCCAGGATTACTGTTACTGGTATTGTTAAAGATTCTCTTTCCGGCGAGCCTCTTTCGAATGTTTCTGTTTCTCTGAATAATAATGAGGGAACACTAACAGATGAAATGGGTAGGTATAGCATTTCCTTGTTGCCAAAGTCCACGCTTACATTTAAGCATATTGGATATTCGGAGGTTGCTGTTAACATCGGAAACAATACTGTTGTTAATGTTACTTTAATTACGTTAGAAAATGATCTGGATCAGGTAGTAGTGGTGGCATATGGAAAACAGAATAAGGCTAGTGTTACAGCTGCCATTTCTTCCATACAAACCAAGGAAATCAAACAAAGTCCTACAGCGAACCTTGCGGTTTCACTTGCAGGCAGGTTGCCTGGGCTTACTTCAATTCAAAGAAGTGGAGAACCCGGCCGCGATGTATCTCAATTATTTATTCGCGGTATGGGTACGGTAAATGCGCAATCGCCTATAGTGCTGGTAGATGGTGTTGAGCGCGATCTTGCTTATGTTGATCCAAATGAGGTACAATCTGTTACAATACTTAAGGATGCTTCTTCCACAGCACTTTTTGGTGTTAGGGGAGCGAATGGTGTAATACTTGTTACAACAAGAAGGGGTACCTCTGAAACACCTGAAATTAACTTCAGTTCGGAAACGGCGGCTCAGGATTTTACAAGATATATTACTCCTGTTAATTCCTTTGAGTTTGCTACGCTTAGGAACTTAGCTCAGAGAAACGATGGATTAGGAAATGCCTACTCTGAGGAAGCGCTTGAACATTATAAAAACCAGGATGATCCATTGCGCTATCCTGATACAGACTGGCGGGAAATATTACTCAAAGATTACTCTTTTCAGCAGCGTTACAATCTGAATGTTTCAGGTGCCAGCAAGAAGATGAAATATTTTATAAATGCAGGTTATTTGAGCCAGGGTGGCCAATTCAAAATTGAAAAAGATCTGCCGTATGATCCAAGCTTCCGATTGAAGAGATATAATTTCAGATCTAATATAGACGTTCAGTTAACAGGATCACTTAAGGCGTACCTGAATGTTGGAGGTTATCTTGAAGATAGGAATATGCCCTTTGGTCTAAGCTGGGATGGCTTGGGGAATCCTCCATCGTTATACATAATGGCATTTATGCATAATCTTAATGCAACTATTCCTGGCCCTCTGACGCCAGATGGAGAAGTAATGACTACCAGCCTTATGAATTATCCAGCTTATGGACAATTAAACAGAACCGGATATATTCAACGAACCAGCAATAATATCACAGCTACATATGGAATGGAACAATCGCTTGACATGCTGACAAAAGGATTGTCCATCAAGGCAGTGATGTCTTTTGACTCATATGCTACTAATAATCTGAATGCATCCAGGGGTTATGAACATTGGGAACAAGTAATCGATCCCGTTCTTAATGGTGCGGATGGGAGAGATAGTGTTTATTATCGTAAAACGATTAATGAACAAAACACACCATTGTCTATTTCAGGAACAAGAAGTTTTAATTCATTATCTAATTTTCAGGGATATATAAATTACAATAGAACTTTCGGAAAACATGCTTTTACTGGGTTGGCGTTGTATCAGCAGCAAAAACAGATTATTGAAGCACAGTTACCATTTAATCTTATCGGTGTTGCCTCAAGATTAACTTATGGATTCGATGGAAAGTATTTTTTTGAATTAAATGCCGGATATAATGGCTCTGAACAATTCGCAAAAGGAAGAAGATTCGGATTTTTTCCTGCTGTATCTGGTGCCTGGATAATTTCAAATGAAAAACTATTTGTAGATCATATGCCGGGTATTTCTCTTTTAAAATTAAGAGGGTCATACGGTATTGTTGGAAACGATCGTATTGGCAACAGGCGATTCCTGTATTTGGATGATATCCAGGTAGGTGGGGGAGGACTAGGCAGTCTTGGATTTGGACAGACAATTCAGATAAATCTATTAAAGAACAATGAACTCCAATGGGAAACAGCTAAAAAATCTAATATAGGCATTGAGCTGGGGATACTTAACAACATATCTGTAATAATTGACTTTTTTAGAGAAAAAAGAGATAATATTTTAATGAGTCAGGCTACTGTTCCTGTTCTAGGAGGATTGCCATCAAGCGTTCTACCTCCTTTAAACATCGGAGTTGTTGAAAACAGGGGATATGAAATAGAATTGATGTATCGCAAAAAGGCAAGTAAGAATCTTTCTTTAATGTCTAAGATCAATTTAAATTATGCGCGTAATAAACAACTTTATTCTAACGAAGTACAATTGCCTGAAGGATATGCATATCAATTCAGGCAAACGGGATACCGTATAGGGCAACCATTTGTTTATATTGTTGAGCGTTTTTTTAGAGACCAGGAAGACATTGATAAGTCGCCTGTACAGCGTGTTGGGGGCCATGAGTCCAGACCCGGAGATTTTAAATATGTGGATCTGAATAATGATGGTGTAGTTGACGTGCTGGATCAGGCTCCTGTGGGGTATTCTACAATTCCTGAATATACTTTTGGTGCTGCTGTAAACGTCAGTTACAAAAAACTTGATTTCAGCGTACTGTTTCAGGGAGTAACCAACGTTAATAATTTTTACCAGGGAAGAGGAACATTTACTACTGATTTTTTTGTGAAGCGTCATCTTGAAAGCTGGACTCCGGAGAGGGTGGCATCTGGCGAACCAATCAATTATCCAAGAATAACAACACAGCCATCTCCCAATGAGATTAATAACACATTTTTTAATATCGATGCTAGTTATATCAGGCTAAAGAACGTAGAAATTGGATATAATTTTAGCGGTAATGCACTGAGATCTATATGGATCAAAGGGATTCGTGTGTACGCCAATGCATTTAACCTGATTACCTGGGATAAACTGCCAACGAACAATTTCGATCCTGAATTATTGAATGATGTAACGTATCCAATAGTTAGAATTTATAACCTTGGTTTTAATGTCACATTTTAATTTCTAATACTAACTTGAGATGAAAAAAATATTTATATCAATAGCATTACTGGTGGTGGTTTGCATTGCCTGCAAAAAAAATCCACTAAATATTACGCCAAATGGGCGAATAACCCTGGAAGATGTTTTTAAAGATGAAGTTAGAACAGCTGCATACCTAAATAATGTTTACAGATCGG
>CAYLVR010000169.1:0-8321 GCA_964387165.1 uncultured Chitinophagaceae bacterium
TTTAGAATAAACTGATGGCGGTCGGTAATCGATTTCATGTGATAAAGTTTCGTTTTACAAATTTCATACTATTTCTGAACATTTTCAAAGAGTTATATAGTCTTTACTTGTAAATAAAAGACCAGGATAATTAGAGACTAATTATGTTTCAAAACATTTAATTTTATTAAATTTTGTTTAATTAAATTAAATTTTGTTACATTTGATTAACAATACCGAATGTTTCAGAAGCAAATATTGCTATCTTGAGAACGATTCAGTAACGATTGCTCTTTTCAATACTTGTCATTTCCTAATAATTTGTTTATTCAGAACTAATGATTTGTTTAAATACGATTTATTTATTTGCGTATTTGATTAATTATAGAGTTAATATAAAATAAAAAATAAGAAATTGATAAGTTAGGAAAAATTAGTAAATATCAAAAACTAAGCTGTTATGAAAAAAAAATCTCATGTTATCTTAACATGCAGTAAAAGAGAGCCACAACTCTTTTTTAGGCTTCTGATTTTTCTCAGTATTGCAATTGGATTATGTCTTGGGGCATATTCCCAAAACCAGCCTCTGTTAGTAAATGGTGTGGTTAAAAATGAAGAGGGTCAACCTGTACGCGGAGCAAGTATAAATGTCAAGGGTACTCTTGTTACTAGCGCTTCGGATGAGGATGGTGCGTTTAGTATTCAGGTCAGCAGTACCAATAGTATTTTGGTGATTTCGTTTGTTGGTATGGCAACTCAGGAGATTACTGTGGGTGAACAGAGAAACTTGTCTGTTACACTTGTAAGTGAATCGCGTAATCTGGGTGAAGTAGTTGTTATTGGATACGGTACTCAGAAAAAGGTAAATCTTACAGGAGCTGTGTCTACTATTGCAGCAAATGACTTGGCTATAAGACCTGTAGGGCAGGTTTCTTCTGCATTGCAGGGGCTGGCAGCAGGGGTAACAATAAAGCAGCCATCCGGGAGGCCAGGTGCTGATGGCGGAGAAATAAGGATAAGAGGTATAGGAACGCTAAATGATGCCAATCCGCTTGTGATCATTGATGGTATTGAGGGCAACATGAACGAGCTTGATCCATCTTTGATTGAGTCAGTTTCGGTATTGAAAGACGCCTCATCATCCTCGATTTATGGATCAAGAGCCGCTAACGGTGTAATTCTGATAACCACGAAAAGGGCAGGCTCAGAAGGTTTGCGCCTCAATCTAAGCTCTTATATGGGGTTTCAGCAACCTACCAATCTTCCCAAAATTGTAAATGCGCTGGATCATATGAACCTTATGAATCTAGCATATACTAATGTAGGGTCTACTGCTCCTTTTCCACAGGATCTTATTGATAAATATGTTACTGAAGGAGCCGCTAACCGCGATTTATACCCCGATACAGACTGGCAGCGGTCGGTATTGAACCAATCGGGAATGATTCAAAACCAGTTCCTGTCTATATCCGGGGGAGGACAGAAAGTAAGGTTCATGACATCACTGGGCTATTTCGATCAAAATGGTCTTTATGAAACTTCTCAATTCAAGAGATACCTTATAAGGAATAACCTCGATCTGAAATTTTCCGAAAAACTCAATGTGCGGGTAGATGTTCAGGGTATTTTTTCCAAAACTACAGATGCGGGTGTAGGTGCTTCGGGCATCATGTTTGCCATTCGCCGTACGCCTGCTTCGCAACAGGGTGTGTTCTCCAATGGATTATGGGGTGAAGGGTGGAATGGTAATAACCCGATTGCACGCAGCAGGTTTGAAAGTGGTCATCGGATCACCAGAAATCCTACGGCTGTAGCCAACATCTCTGTTATCTATAAACCATTAAAGTATCTGACTGCGGAGTTCAATGCAGCCCCACGTTATATAACATCGGTAGGAGAGATATACGATAAGGCTACTACTACCTATAAAGCCGATGGCTCGCAGGCTTTTGTAGTGCCTGAAAGGAGCAGGCTGACCAGAAGCAGTTCGCAGACATTCATGAACAATTTCCGGGCAACACTGACATTTCAGAAAGAAGTTCAAGACCACAGCTTCAAACTGTTAGCGGGCGCATCGCGTGAAGACAGTTATACCGATGTATTCAGCGCTTTCCGTGAACAATTTTTGCTCCCGGATTATGCTGTACTTGATGCTGGTTCGAGCAGCTTTATGGGCAATTCCGGTACAGCCAATGAATGGGCATTGCAATCATTCTTTGGAAGATTCAATTATGATTACAAACAAAAGTATTTGCTTGAAGTTAATGGTAGGTATGACGGATCTTCTAGGTTTGCTACAAACTATAAGTATGGATTTTTTCCATCAGTTTCTGCAGGTTGGAGAATAACGCAGGAGCCCTTTATGGACAATTTGCGATCCTCCATTAATGAAGCAAAGCTTCGGGTTTCTTGGGGAAAATTAGGCAATCAGAATATTGGGAACTATCCTTTCACCTCTTCCATATCACTCGGCGCTTATCCCATGGGCGGAAGCATACTCAATACTGCCGAATTAACCACGCTGGCCAACTCTACCATATCATGGGAGTCGTCAGTTATGACCAATGTTGGTTTTGACGCGGTTTTTCTGTCAAACTTCACTATTTCATTTGATTATTTTCAGAAAAAAACCTACGATATACTTTATGACCTAGATATTCCATTAACCATTGGGCTTGAAAAGCCTTATCAGAATGCTGGTATTGTCGATAACAAAGGATGGGAACTTGTATTGGGCTACAGGAAGACATTTGGTGATTTTCGCTTAAATATTAATGCTAATGTATCAGACGTAAAAAATACTGTTGTTGATCTTAAAGGTGTTAACAGAACCGGGCTTACTGTAAGCAGAGAAGGCTCATCAATCAACTCATTTTACGGATTCCGCTCGCTTGGATATTTCCAAACAGATCAGGAAGCTGCTTCCGCCCCTACTCAGTTCGGAGCGGTCAGAGCCGGTGATCTGAAATATGAAGATATTAATCATGATGGATTGATCAACGATAATGATGCAGTTATTATTGGTAGTACTATTCCACGCTTTACTTATGGGGTTAACCTAAATACTTCGTACAAAAACTTAGATCTTACTGTATTCTTTCAGGGCGTTGGAAAGGCTGATGGATATATTAATAATGAAGGCCTCATGCCTTTTTATCTTGGCGGTACAGTACATGAAATGCACAAAGATTATTGGACACCGGATAATCCACATGCAGCTTTTCCTAGGCTGGCCTTTAATGCCAGCAATAATATTGTGAACTCGAGTTTTTGGGTCAGAGATGCGTCGTACTTGCGCCTCAAAAATATCCAGATAGGATATAATCTTTCAAAAAACATTGTAAACAGAATTGGTATTCGTGGACTGCGTATTTATGCCAATGCACAAAATCTTTTTACTATCGATAAATTCTGGGAGGGCTACGATGTAGAAACCCCGGTTAGCAATGGTAACTCTTACCCTCAGTTAAAAGTTTTCAATTTTGGTATTGATGTAAATTTTTAAATCAGGAAAATCATGAAAAAAAATATTTATACTGGAATAGGATTGGGGATGATTGTTTTAATGCTGGTTATTACATCCTGCAATAAAGATTATCTCGAAAAACAACCTCTCGATGGCCCTTCAGCTACTTCATTCTATTCAAACGAAAGTGAATTGATGATGGGGCTTGCCGGCTGTTATCGCAAATTAAATTTCAATGGCGGTGGAACCGGTGTAGAATCTGGAGGTCCTTGGCCTCTGTTACTAGAATGTGCTTCAGATCTTTCATGGCAGCGTATTGTTAACCATTTGCAGTATGTTGGCAATGGCTCGCATAATGCTGACAATGGATTTACATTGGGTTTTTGGAGAAACTTTTATTCCGGCATAGCGCACTGTAACTTTCTATTGGATAATATTAATAAGCTCGATGGTAAAGTGGCTGCGGCAAAACTGCAACAAGTTTCTGCAGAGGCGCGTTTTCTCCGGGCAGTCATGTATCATTACCTTGTAGAGCTTTTTGGTGATGTTCCATTAGTTACAAACACGCAATCGTTGGAAGAAGCTCAGGTTGCCCGAACCCCTAAATCAGATGTAGTTGCTTTTATTATAAAAGAGTTCAACGAGATACTCCCTAATCTTCCATTAAATCAGGATGTAATGAATAACGGCAGGGCCACAAAAGGAGCTGCATCAGGCTATCTGGCAAGAACGGCCTTATATAACGGCCAGTGGGGAGTAGCTGCCAATGCAGCAAAGCAGGTAATGAACCTGAATAAATATGAACTGGAAGATAAGTACGATAATTTATTCAAATATGCAGGGCAATCGAATAAGGAAGTAATACTGAGTCTTCAATATCTCCGTGCAATTTTATCGCATACTACAACGAGAACACAGGGGATAAGATTGAATGGAGGAGTATGTACTATAGTGCCTTTTCAAAATACTGTTGATGGATTTGATATGATTGATGGCCTTCCTATTGATGAGTCTCCGTTGTATGATGCAGCCAATCCATACGCCAATCGTGATCCCCGGATGCAATACACAATCGCCGTGCCCGGTAGCATTGTATTTGGTTATTTATTTCAACCGCATCGTGACAGCTTACAAACCTGGAACTATAATACCAACCCTGCTACACGGGTATCCAATACCGATGCAATAAATGCCTTTGCGACATTCAGCGGATTTATGTGGCGTAAATACTTAGATGATGAAGATAAAAATTTCATTCGCAACTCTGAATTGCCGATTGTTTTAATGCGGTATGCTGAAATACTACTCATTTATGCAGAGGCAAAAATTGAAGACAACGATATTGACCAGTCGGTTTATGATGCTATCAATGAGGTGAGACAACGTTCGTCTGTTAATATGCCATTAATCACTGGTGGCAAAACTCAGCAGCAGCTTCGGGAAATTGTAAGGAAAGAAAGAAGGGTTGAGTTTGCGAATGAAGGGCTTCGATTGTTCGATATCAGAAGATGGGGGCTTGTGGAGAAATTCATGACTGGATTATTCTACGGCAAGCCGCCTAAAGGACTGCCCTCCGCTGCCCCACAGATCGATGCAGACGGCTTTATAGACTACAGTCAGGTAAGCAATGTGAGTGAAATGCGGTTAATTGAAAATAAACTGTTCAACAAAAACAGGGATTACTTATGGCCGATTCCAAATATCGAAGTTTTAAGTAACTCAAACATGGTGCAAAATCCAGGTTATTAATAGAGTTTTTTATGATAAGTCTTAGTTTATTTATTAATCTTTTTAAGATGATTTGGAAAATAAGAACTCATTTTATTTACGTCCTTGGAATCATTGGCTTTTTATCCTGTAACAATTCTAAACCTGTCGCAAGTTCTGACCTCGGCAAAGACGAAAGGGATAAAGGAGCGAAATATTTTCCTAACATTAATTCTCTTAGTGATCCTTTGCAGAATATTAAAATTCTCAGCCGAAATGTTTTGCTTGTAGAACCTTCCAGGGCTATGCAGTCATTCGGGTTTGATAAAAATGATAATATCTATTATTCTCAGATAGGCGGATCGGGAAAAGATGCAGAAGGGAACTCAAAGGGTAATGACATTGTATACATTGCTCGTGGGAGGGTTAACAGTTATATAGCCGATGATTTTATGACTTTGCAATATTTTGGTCATGCTGCAAACATTGCTGTAGAGGATACTAAAGAAGGTTCTTACATATGGGTTAGCAGCAATGCTTCGAGACATACGACAGGCGATCGCCTGGAGTCGGGTAACTATTGGAGCGAAAGGTCAGTGTCAAGAATCAAATACGAAAAAGGAAAAGCCTATCAAGGATATGGTGGGGAGACCTTCTTTTTAAACAGGGGCGATTTTTATGTTCAACTCGCCGCTATTGATGAAACAAATAAGTACATGTGTTTCGTTGCTTGTACAAAAGAGGAAAAAGGGTTGACCCGTAATTTTTACACATTCAAACTCAATGATGTTAAAAATGCACCACTTAACGATTTTGAATTTTCTGTAAGAATTGGTGGAAATGATGAGGATAATCCGGAGGGTATTGTTACTCGAAAAGTAAAGGGTCGTGATCTTGGCAATTTAAAACCGCTTGGCAGTTTCTCTATAGTACCGGGTAAAAATTGGGCAACAGATATTAATACCTATCCTACTCAAGGAGTTGAAATAGATAAACATGGTCAAATTTATTTCTATGAGGGTGTTTGCGCCAGTGCCGAAAGGCCGCAAGGCGCTTATGTTACAGTTTTTGATTGGCATGGAAAAGTTGTGGGGCAACGTACTGCTGTTAATGCGATTGCAGATAGTAGCGCTTTGTTTCAGGCAGGTCTTACAAATAGAAATGGGTGTATGGAGGCAGAAGGCATAAAGATTATCGGTAATAAGTTGTATTTGGGATTTGCTGCCAAACTGCAGAGTGATGTGCCAAAAAAAAATATCAAATCTGCTAATATTTTTGAATATCAAGTGAAAGATTAAAGTAAATCATACTGCAGTAGAAAAATAGTGTGCGGTTGAAAAAGTCTTTGTAGACATCTAAGATGGATATGATAAAAAGTTTGAAGTAATGAAATTAAAACCAGAAAAAAGACGCTGGCTCATAGTAGCGATCATTTTTCTTGCTATTGTGTTCAACTATGTCGACAGACAGATCGTGTCGATATTAAAGCCTGTGCTCAAAGGTGAGTTCAACATGGATGATTCGGGCTATGCGATGGTAGTGAATATTTTTACTTTCTGTTATGCTATCATGTATCCCGTCTCTGGCTGGCTGGTTGATAAAATAGGAGTTAAGAAAGTAATGTTATATGGCGTGCTAACCTGGACGATAGCGTGTATAGGCGGTGGCTTATCTCGTACCATAGGCCAGTTCTCTTTTTTTCGGGGGTTATTGGGGCTGGCAGAGCCTTCCAATTTTCCCGCACAGGTGCGGGTGGTAACTGTATGGTTTCCCGATCGCCTCAGGGCAACGGTTAATAGTTTATGTGTTGCTGGTACGTCGGTGGGTGCCATGATTGCCCCACCACTAATAGTATGGCTAACCATTACTTACAGCTGGCACGCTGCATTTATTGTCCCCGGTATAGTGGGACTTGTAATAGTAGCCCTATGGAAAGTTATTTACAAAGACCCTCCTGCTGACATATTAAAAGAAGCGACCAAAACGAATGTATCGGCTAACCATGCTTTTAAATGGGCGCAATTATGGAAAACCAGAAGCCTTTGGGGCATCTTGCTGATTCGTTTTGTAAGTGACCCAGTATGGTACTTCTGTTTGTTCTGGTTGCCTGGATATTTACAGGAGAGCTCTGGACTTACGCTTGCTCAAGTAGGAATGTTTGGGTGGATACCTTTTCTGTTTGCCGACCTCGGTGCAATCGGCATGTCTTATTGGTCTGACTCCATGGTGAGAAAAGGACGTAAGTCACTGACGGCGCGTAAAGTAATGCTCTCGGTAGCTGCTCTGGCGGCACCCTTATGTATACTTATCCCATATTCGGCAAATGCAGGAGTTACCATATTAATATTCAGTGTAATTGCCCTTATGTGCCTGACTTGGGTATTTAATACAGCCGTTGTAATGAGTGAAGTTTTTCCTGTTAAAAACGTTGCCAGTGTGGTGGGTATTGCCGGAGGTTTTGGAGCAGTAGGCGCTATTCTTTTCAACTATTTCGTAGGACAACTCATCGGTACACTGGGATCGGATAAGGTTTTTCTGGTGATGGCAGTCTTTCATCCACTGGCGGTATTGATTTTATGGACATTGGTAAGAAAAGAAAAACCACCACAGCAAATTTAACTATTCACTATTTATAAATAAATCAAATGAAGACTCTTACACAACATGAAGCAGATTGTGATGTACTTATAGCAGGAGGAGGGCCGGCGGGGGTGCCTTGTGCTATTATTGCGGCGAGAAAAGGCCTTAAGGTAATTCTTTGCCAGGATAGATCAGTTTTGGGAGGTAATGCATCCAGCGAGGTCAGGATGAATATTGTAGGCGCTGACAGCCTTGGCCACAGAGCGGAAGAAATGGCTACGGAAGCTCGTGAAACAGGATTGATTGAAGAGATTAAATTGGAAACTTCCGCAAGAAATCCTCAGCGTTCTGCAACTATGGGAGATCTGGTACTTTATGAGAAATGTCTGGAAGAAAAAAATCTGCAGCTTTTTCTCAATACTACGATAACCGGTGTAGAAATGGAAAATGGCAGAATAACGGCGGCCATTGCAGAACGGCAAAGTACGGAAGATACGTTTCGCTTTAAAGCAAAGATCTTCATTGATTGTACCGGTGACGGTCGAATGGGTGCTGAAGCAGGAGCAAAATACCGTCGTGGACGCGAAGC
>CAYLVR010000170.1:0-8252 GCA_964387165.1 uncultured Chitinophagaceae bacterium
GGAGATATTTTGAAGGAATTGTCGACAACCGAAAATCATGCAAGTCTGCTAGCATATTGTAATTGTTTTATGATTTGCCTGTTGGCATGATTATACCAATTTCCGGTGGAAAACATAGTAGATTTGCTTCATAAGTAATGTCAAGTATAGATCTTAATGGAACCATTAAAAGATATAATAGAACGGCTTAACATTAGCGATGAGTCAAACAATATAGAGGCAAAACGGGGTAGTAGTATAGATAAGTCTATACTCGAAACCGTCTGTGCGTTCTCAAATGAACCAGATTTAGGTGGCGGCCTAATTGTTTTAGGTGTTGTTCGTGAAGAGCAATTACTTTTCCCGCAATATGAAGTGGTGGGTGTAACTCAAACAGACAAACTGCAGCTTGATCTTGCTTCACAATGCGCTAGCATGTTTAATGTTCCTGTAAGGCCAGAAATTGAAATTGAGATATCAAATGATTTCAATGTGTTAAAAATATTTATACCTGAGTTGCACGCTAGTCAGAAGCCCTTGTATTTCAAAAATGAAGGGTTGCCCAGAGGCGCTTATCGAAGAATCGGATCAAGTGATCAAAGATGCACTGATGACGATATGATCCTTTTTTATAATCAAACCGAAACGTTTGATTCAGGAGTTGTGCAAGGAAGCACAGCAGAAGACGTGGATGAAAAAGCAACATCTCTTTATAGACAACTTAGGGCTAAAGTCAACCCTTATGCAGAAGAACTTAATTACGATGATATAGAATTGTTACAAGCTCTCGGCTGTCTTTTAAAAACCCCGAGTGGACTGCTTAAGCTTACCTATGCGGGATTATTAGTTTTTGGGAGTCGTGCGGCGCATAGACGACTAATTCCTATGCTCCGTGTAGATTACGTTCGTGTGCCTGGCAATGAATGGGTTGCTGATCCTGATAATCGCTTTACAACGATCGACATGAGAGGACCATTGTTAGAGTTAGTTTCTCGGGCTTATTCAGCCATTGCAGATGATTTACCTAAAGGTTTTCTGTTGCCCGAAGGCGAGTTGCAGGCAGAAGCGGTGGGTTTACCAGGTCGCGTCCTTCGAGAAGCGTTGGTAAATGCTTTTATGCATAGATCTTATAAAGTAAATGAACCAATCCAATTAATTCGTTACAGCAATCGAATTGAAATCAGGAATCCAGGCTTTTCACTAAAATCTTTCGACCAGCTTGGCGAACCCGGCTCCCAAACAAGAAATCAGTTTATTGCTGCAATTTTTCACGAAACCAATTTGGCAGAAACTAAAGGAAGCGGCATACGTACTATGCGTAAGTTGATGGATAAAGCAGGGATGGCACCCCCTACTTATGAGTCCGATCATGGAGCTAATAAATTCGTTCTTCGACTGTTATTACATCACTTTCTGAGTGAAGAGGATCTTCAGTGGCTTGGCCATTTTGATGGACACGATATAAACGACAACCAAAAGCGGGCATTGATTTTTACTCGCGAAACCGGTGCTGTTGACAACCCTACCTATCGACAATTGAATGGTTGCGATGTATTTCGATCCAGTGGAGAGCTAAGACATTTAAAAGAGCTGGATTTGCTCGAAATGAAAGGGAAGGGCCGATATACATATTATATACCCGGCTCTAGGATGATTAAGTTTATGGTTATTAGTGATTTAGCCATAAAGGGCAGCAAATCCCCTAGCAATCAGAATATTTCTAACTTTGGTGTTAGTGCACCAGTTCCAAACGTTAGTGCACCAGTTCCAAACGTTAGTGCACCACCTCTCAGGGATCAATTCATGAACGAAATGCCAACAGCCTTACAAGAAAAAGTACAAGCATTAAAACAACAGCAACGCGATAAAGAAAGCCTAAGATCTGTTATTATATTACTGTGTGAATGGCGACCATTAAGCTTACAACAACTATCTGAAATTCTTGAAAAACAGTCCAAGTATTTACTTCGGAGTTATATTCAGCCACTAATGGCTAATGCACAATTAAAATACTTGTATCCAGAAATGCCTAACCACCCCAATCAAGCATATCAGACGGTAAAAGAAAATCTGAACTAGCGTACTCAATAGCTGCTTATCATTTAATCGTTTCCGAGTCAATCTCTTTAAATCCCTCAAAAAACAGTTCGAGAACTGTACAGTTTGGTCCACCCAACTTAGCTTAATTCTAAGGGTAATAATAATTCGATGAGGCAGATTTCTAGCCAAATTAAAAAACCAGAGTTGATAATTTTTACTATTTTGTTCTTCTATGAGATTATCCTTAACACTTTTAACCTTATCAGGCATCGTTTTCCATTTCTTAACAGGTTGCCAGAAAACTGTGGACGATATTATTCTTAATCCCGATGACACTTTAGCTGTATTCCATTTAGTTAAAACCGAGCCGAACTGCGCCATCGTTACAACTGAAGGAAATTTCTTTGCTGCCACAAACCTCACTAATAATGAAAATATCAGGATTGAGGTAGATGTTCTGAAACCCGGTATATGGGAATATTCAACAGACACACTAAATGGATTCTGGTTTTCTGCAAGCGGAGTATTTTCTGCTACAGGCCGGCAAAAAATTACTCTTGCCGGTGTTGGCACTCCAATTCTGCCTGGTAATTATGCATTTTCTGTGGACACCAATTCGTCATCAATCCTTATATCGGTTTTGAAAAATAATATCCACGAAGAAATGGTGGACCAGCTTTCATATTTCAAGGGTACAATAGATGAAGTTGAATACAATTTCGAAGCGTCTGTACAAGGCCCGGATGATATAGTTTTTGGATATAGTGGCATAGATACAATGGTGTACACTAGTTTTCTGGCGAGAAATTTTACTGATAATCCACCAGGCCCTGCTACGGTATCTATTCAAAGAGAATTCTTATATAATGCCGCATCAAGCACTGAAGAGGATTTTAAGAATCTTTTCAAATTAGGAGCCTACGCGTTTCTGGATCACAGGAATCCCTGTATTGTGTATGGTTCACGCACAGGTGTAGTGGTAGGTTGGGCGGAACCTAACGGCGACGTATGGGCGACTATTGGTGGATCACGAAACCAGGAGGGAAGCTCTTTTACAATTGTTGGAATAGAGGACGGACATAACGCAGAAGGCAACTATTTTGTAAAGGTTAAATCCAGATTTAATTGTAAATTATACAGTCTGCAGAATGACACAGTTAAAGATTTGACAAACGGCGAGTTAGTATCCTATTTTATAAAACCCTGATAAAAAGTTCTCGCGAATCAGTTAATGAAATAAACAACAGTAGTGTAAATAGTCGGTTTTTGGATTATGAAGAGCCATTAAACCATACTTTCATTTGGGTCTCAGTCTGGTTACTTCCGCAAATAATTCTAGCTATAGTTTAAGGAAAGTAAAAGCGTAATTTGCGTGGCTATGAGAATTCTTATTTTAGCTTTACTGGGATTGTTTTTGTTTGCTTCAGATGCTTTTTCAAGAATTGTGCTATACCCCATACCTGAGGGAGAGCCTGTTTCTAAAGAATATAAAGTAAAAATTAATGGCAAGATATTGCAGGTTTATCAAACAAGGGTTTCTGCTGCGCCTATTAATCAGGTTTGGCCGGGTTATCAGCGTCCAATAGAACAAACAGAGTTGGCATCTTTCTGTAATTTCGATACAGACGAAGATGTAACAATAGAAATCACCTCTCCTGACAAAATAAAAGATGTTGTTATCCGTCCGCTTTCATATAATATTAAACCTGTCATTAAAGGAAATAAAATAGTTTTTAGAATGTCCCGAAACGGACAGGCAGTTGTGGAGATTAATGGAATACAGAAAGCACTCCATATTTTCAATAATCCTCTTGAAAAAGATGTACCGCAGAAAAATAGTGAAGATGTTATTTATTTTGAACCCGGAGTTCATAAACCAGGGATTATCCGCGTAAAAGATAATCAAACTATTTACCTCGCAGGAGGTGCTGTAGTACACGGCGTTATATATGCAAGCAAGGTGAAAAATGTAACTATAAGAGGAAGGGGCATCCTGGATGCAAGTTCATTTAGCAGGTTTGACGTTCGTAATATTATCTTTTTAGATAGCAGCTCTAATATTTCTGTAGAAGGTGTTATAATGCGCGATGCTAATAGTTGGGCATTTATGGTTCACAGTGCTGATCATACAACAATAGACAACGTAAAACTGATTGGCAACTGGCGATATAATTCTGATGGAATAGATATATGCAATAGCACTAACATTACTGTTAAAAATTCTTTTGTAAGGGCCTTCGATGATTGTATTGTTCTTAAAGGCATTACACACAAAGAAAATATAGTGTCAAATATTCTGATCGACAGCTGCGTACTATGGAACGATTGGGGACGCGCTATTGAGATTGGTGCTGAAACCGCTTCAGACTCGATGTTCAATATCAGTTTTAAAAACACGGATATCATTCACTATGTACATATAGCAATGGATATTCAAAATGGCGATAGGGCACATATATACAATGTGAAATTTGAAAATATAAATGTCGAAGATCCGATCCTTGAAAATGTATATTATGATAACCTCGAAACACCTATTAAGGAGATCGCGAATGCAAAGCAGTTTAACCCCGTTGCTAAATATAACCCTGCTGATCTTGGTGTACTTTTCGAAATTAACATCAAACGCAATGATTATACTAGAGATACTACAAGGGGGACCGTCAATAATATCGAATTCAGCAACATTAATTACAATTCAACACAAAAGCCCAAATCGCTTTTTACCGGATATTCTTTTTCAAATGCGATCAGCAATGTAGTTTTCAGAAATATTTATATCAATAAACAAAAAGTTACAGAGCCTGGTGCAGCTAATTTTCATGTTGGTGAATTTGTAAATAATTTAATATTTAAATAATGTTTTTAGTCTACAGCTTAATAATGATTCCCCCCATTAAATGCCGCAGCTATCCCAGGAAGGTTTGGCATTAGCTTTCCGAACTCGTGCATGCAATCCCTCTAAATAAAATTTGACCTCTTTTAGTGCTACAGTATGGCCGACTCCATTCAGGCCTTTTTTCCCATAAAAAGGTCTTCCATTATTTCTGCTTTTCCCCAGTTTAATTCTTTTCCACTGTAATCTTAACAGGTCCCAACAGTCCCGATGGTTTTAATTTATCCTCCTTTTTAAAAGAATTACTTGCCACCCATGTTTTCCTGCTTTCAGGGTTAAGTTGCATATCTCCTATTAACCTGTTCGCCCAAAGGTTAACTACTTCAATTTCCATTGAATTCTGCCCTTCCTTCAAAAATTCGGTAATATTTATTTTCCATGGGTTGGTCCAAATTCCACCAACAACCTTTCCATTAATTTTCACATTTGCAATTATATATACCGATCCAAGATCCAGGTATACCTGCCGGCCCTTTTCAACTTTACCAAAAGAAAAATTGTTTTCATAGATAGCTGTACCAGAAAAATATTTTAATTTCTCATCGTTATGTAATGACCAATCGGTTAATTGCTCCAGAACATATTCACCACCCGCCTGCACGCTGTCTCCCTTTAACAATAATTTCCATGGACCTTTAACCTCCACTTCTGAGAGCGCAGCGGGGAAATTTTCTTCTTTTGAAGTATTGTTGATTGTTTCGTTAAACACCACGAACCAACTCTGGCCCTCTTCAAATTCCAGAGGCACCGTAATACCATTTTCATTTTCGGTATAACTGAATAATTTACGGGTTCTTCCTGTAACGGCATCCCATAACTCAGGTTGCTTTCCTTTTACTCTGAAAAATATATCCTCATTTATTTTTTTACTGGCCTGGTTAGATATAAAATAAATATCGGTATTATCATTAGCCCGGTGAATATATAAGAGACTATCCGAAGAGAATCCTATATCCTGGGGAAGGTTGATCAATTCAGTAATTTCCCGAATGGAATATCCGGAAAATACCCTTCCTTTTCCAAATGCCCTGTTAGTCTTTTTATCAGCAGTGCTTCCCCATATTTCATTTGCAAGTTCTTTAACTTTTTCATCTGCTGCCGGAAAGTTCTTTAAACTTGGTGACCTTTCTGGTTGTGGCCCTAAAATATTTGCGCCCTCTTCAACAAGAGATTTTATTTTTTCCAGTAATTCAGGAGTAATAGTTTTTAAAGGGGGAAGTACCAGCAGGCGATAACTCATCCCGTCAGGAAGCACAAGTCTTCCATCTTTTACAGCGAGCCTGTTAAGAATAACATCTGCATTAATATAATCATAAGAAAATCCTTTCTGGATAGCAGGATTAGTGGCTCCTGCGAGTTTAGGCGCATCTTCCCCTATAAAATAAGCTATATCATTAACAGGCTTGCCCTGCTGCAGCATAAACATACACCTGCGTTCATAATCAATCCAGGATTTACTCGAAAAGAACCAGGTGTTCTTACGATTAAACTCTGTTCCAAACCAGGCATTCATTCCCGGATTTTTATTTTCATATGGCTGATGTATATAAACATGCAATAACACATGATTTATTCCTTCGGTAAAGGACCAGTCGCCGCGCTTTTTTAAATAAGAAGGATAACGTTCAAAATCCAGCCCGCCGCCTGTAAAACTTTCAGCAAATATTCTATTGATACCATAAATATGCCCTGCAGAAGATGCGGCCCTGCACTCTACATTTCCTAAGCTTCCTTCTACCCAGAATTCACCGGCTATATCATGACTTTGACCACCATACATTAAAAACTCCGAAGGAAATCCCCAATGGCCATAATTTTCCAGCCATGTACGCATTCCTTCTTTTTCTGATAGATCTCTTAATCCGCCAACATAATTCAACGCAACACGATCGGCAATCAATCTGCGCAGATCCCATAAAAATCTATCCGACTGATTAGCGCTGTTTATAATATTTCCCTCCAATACAGGCAGCCATTTAATGGGGTCATATCCATATTTATTTATAAAATCTTCCCTGAAACCTTCGGTCCAGTTCTGAGCGCCCACTTCATAACTGTCAAGCACAACATGTTTAAATGATTTTCTTTCGTTTGCAGGAATATCACGAATTAATTTCCCGATATATGAATCAAAATGATGTTTTAAATAATCTTTGTTCATTTTGTCGACCTCAAAGCCCGTTGCCTCGGGAGAAGCCGGTGAATTTGTAACACCTGTAGGAATTAATCTCACACATCGCACGGTCCATTTTCCTTTAGGAGCATCCCAGGTTAATTTTCCATCATCAGAAACCAGGCTTGTCAGATCTTTTATATCGTTGATGTTTAATGTCCATTTTGTTGAATCAGGTTCATTTTGTGTTTGCCATAAATATTCATCCCATACCAGAAATGGTGACTGAAACATTTTGCCTAATTGTTTTTCAACGTATTTTTCCAGTTTAGGCGCTGCTGATAATTTAATTTCTTTTATAGCAGGTACCTGGTCCTTACCGCCGTAGTTTTGAATGTCTTTAAATAATATCCTGAAATCATTACCCGTTGTTGGTGGAAGATCAATACAAACCTGTCCATAAACCATTGGGCCAACAGATAACATAGGGTTACGCCTGTCAAATACGAATGATTGAATGGTTTTATATTCGTTACCCTGCTTTGCTGCAACTTCAACTTTTGCAGTAAATGGTATTTCTTCCGGAAAAATTTCTATACTTCTTACGGTAATCTTGTCTTTCGATTTCAACTCAATTTCCCGGTCCTCTTTAACAGGTACAGGGCCAGCAGAAATTACTGCAGCCGCTATCTCAGGAAAAGCAAACACTGCAATTGCTTTGCTTTCGTTTGTAATACTATCAAACTTAATGTTAACCTTCCTGCCACCATCAATCTTCTTTTCCTGCGATACCATATACCTCATGGCCTGGTTAGGCTTTACCCAGGGGCCACCAGACTGGCTCCAGCCGGGGCTATTAAACACACCAATATTAACACCCTGTCGCTGTCCTTCAGTAATCGCAAATCTTGTAAGCTCCCACCATTCATCACTCAGCACCTTAATATTTCCGTAGGCAATATTTTCAATTCCTATATTTCCAATGAAGGCCTCACCAATACCAACTTCGGCCATTGCAGCGATATCTTTTGTAATGCCCTCCTTTGAAATATTATCATTTAACCAATACCAGTAAACATAAGGTTTGATCGAATCCTGTGGAACCGCAAACGCGGCCCGTAAGGGATTTGAATCTGATACATAGGACGTATTAGACAAAGTGCGCGGACCCTCGCATGATATATTACAAAAAACAAAAAGAGCCGATAAGACCCTTACACTCTT
>CAYLVR010000171.1:0-8251 GCA_964387165.1 uncultured Chitinophagaceae bacterium
AGGTTTTTTAGTCCTTGCGCAAATACAGAACCTTGCGTCGCGCCGGTAGCAGTATATGTATTCTTGCATTGTCAATCGCAAATGCGGGCAGCGTCTGAAGTTGGAGAGGGACGCCTTCAATTTCTCCCGCAAATGCGAAAGATAGTCCTAAGTATCTCGAAGGGATCTCGTTAGGGTCCTGTTAGGGTAAAACCCTAAGAAACCCCTTACGAGACCCTAACAAGACCCTAACAAAACAATTATTAAACATTTAAAATTGAAAGTTATGGCAAGGAAAAAAAAATAATATCGTCATGAAAGGCACCGGCTTCTTGTCGGTGCCTTTATGTTATTTATTTAATTAATTAATCATGACACAGAAACAAATAGATAATTTATCAATTATTAAGCGTGCAAATGCACCTACACCGAAGTTTTTCAGCGTATTAAAAATTATCGGCTTATCACCGGCAGCATTGGGTGTCTATTCTTGTGGCACCGGTTATATGAGACATCACCTGGTCTATTAACCTTTCTATTTCAGCAAATAATATAATAAACCCAAAATGAAGATCGTACCGAAGAGATTACCAGCGAGTGCTCTGTGCCAGATCTGGTGAGGAGTGAGGCGGTTAGGTTTTCTGTTGTTTTTCATGCAATTAGTTTTCCTTTCAAAACCATATCTGTGCCATTTGGAGAAGGCCTGGATTACAGAGTTCTATCCACAAAAGTTTTTTATATATGATCCATCAATGGGAACAGTATTCGCAGTAAGGGAAATTTCTTTGTATGTAATAGCGCGTGGTTCCGAAAAATATATAAATAGATTTTCTGATTGCCTGTTAGTGTTAAACAAACAGAATAAAATAATGGAAGAGATAGTAATGCAGAGATACCGTAGTCAGTTTTTCAATTTGTAAAAAAATGAGTGCGATCTGGTAATAATCCAGCGTCAATGGATCAGGGGAGATAATCTTATGCAACTTTGAGATAATCCCGATATATTTTTGAGTGTCTGTTTTTCTTAGCTTAGGTGGCTTGTTTGATATGTGCAAAGAATTCAGTGAATACCATTTCAACAATTTTTTCACCTTATAACGATTGTCCATGAAAATTTTTACACTTCTCCCGCTTCTTTGCACGGAATTCTCTTTCCCGGTTATTACTTAATTACTCACTCTCATTTTGCCCTTACAGCAATTACGGCTTCGTGCCCCTGGGATACCTCTGACCATATTTAAGTCTGATTATCAGGTACAACATCTTATCAAAATGCAAATGCTTTTTTATGAAAAAAATCCTATTCTTTCCCATTCTCCTTCTTTCTTTTATTTTTAATTTATCAGCTCAGAATAATGAGCGGCATTTAATTCTTTGTACAACTGGTTATGGTTTCGACAGGAATGCAACCAATGGTATTGCTGATGGTCAATGGAGCTATATTCAGAAATTTGCCAACCTGACCTATAACGGCCAGGATGCAAGTGTAACCGCTGTTCGTTTTTATGTTGACTGGCAGCAATACGAACCCACACTAGGCGATTATCATGGTGCAAAACTGGCAACAGCCGTTCAAACTATTCTTAATACGCATGCAGGAATGAAAATCGCCCTGCATTTCGATTACAAACGCGGTGGGCCAATGCCGGAGGGTATAGGCGGCAGCGATACTTATTTTGGTGATGAGGATCTGGCCCGTACCAATTCAGGAGCGCTTGTTCGTGCAACAATTGCTTATTCATGCCCTTCCATTTATTCGCAGACTGCCAGAACAAGATTCGCCAATTTTGTGAGCGATGCCATGTCGCACCTCACTGCATACTCGTCCAGCATTTTATATGTTGAAATGGGTAGCAGCCAGGCAGAAGAATTCGCAATGCCCTATTTATATAACGGTGTTGGCGGACAGGGCTTTTATGAAGACAAAGCTGTGCAGGCATGGAGAACCGAATATCTCCCATGCCGTTACCCGGGACAAAGCAACGTAACCTGGAATGGAAATACTTATTCAATTGCTTCCGCTCCTACGGCATCAAACCCCGACTGGGACTGGAACAACGAACACCAGAGAGAATATCACCGTTTTGCAGCCTGGGGACTCATGCGCCTTTATAAGGAATTCAGGGCCGCAGCACGAACCTATGTTCCTTCAACCAGGATAATGTATTTTATTTCCGATTTCGGTTCAGCACAGGGAAACCTGTTTTTCATGCATAGTGCAACTATTCCAATGGCCATGCAGGAATTTGATGGTATTTATTCTTCAGATGGTGGTCAGTATGATAACTGGAGAAAAATAATGGCGCTTGATGTAATGAAAGGAACAAATCCTAACAAACTCGCAGCCATTGAATTTGACCAGGATGATCTTGGACAACCCTCTCCATCAAACTCATCTACCCCACTTAATCCCAATGCGGCAAGTGAATGGATACCGAGAGCATATAAACATGGTGCGAATTATGTGCACCTGGCCATGACATTTAACGACGTGCAGATAGAACAATTAAAACCTATACTGGCATCTGTTAAAGCAACATACCTGAATTCGGGATATTCACCACCTGCACGACAGGCCGCAACAACACAGAATCTTTTTCCCAACGTATTTACCGGGACCCAGATTTCTAATGACTGGAATACGAATGGAGGAGATAACTGGTCGGTGACTGATAATAATCCTGTTTCAATTAATTTAATTGATGATGGCTACTGGCAGAATATATGGAGCTGTACAGCTGCCGACCCCTGCGATTTTAACGTATCAGCTTCTGCCTCGCCAACAAGTGTAACAACAGAAGGCAGTGTTGCGTTAACCTATGCATGTTCGGGCTCAGCCTGCGGCGGTTTAACGTATGCATGGAGCGGAAACGGGGTGAGCGGAAGTACTTCGCCATTAAATATTACTGCACCTTCAACAGTTAACACATTCACCTATACCGTTACGGCAAGTAAAAGCGGTTGTACTTCTAAAACATCGACCGTAGAAGTAACAACAACAAGTTCGGGAGGTGGAACCAATCCCTGTGGATTTACTGATAAACAAACCATCGGTACATGGACAGCCAACAGTTATTTATTGCAAACCAGGCAATACACCGTTAACGGAACCACACAATGGCTGATCGTTACAACAGATCCTTCTCCAACGTCTAACGATAGACATTTTCCAAGAGGAACCAATTTTATTACCCGCACCGATCTTAGCTGGAACAATGGTGCGCCTTCGCAGTCATGTTTTGGAGGTGGAGAAACAGGGTATGGAGGGCTGGTAATACCAGACAACATTACCACTCCTTCAGGATATATACGAGATACAACAGAGGATGGGGCAATCTTTTTTGTTCAAACCGGCGGATGTACAAATTCACCTGCTGCACCATCATTAAGTGCCAGCCCGTCAACTATTAATTCGGGAAGCAGCTCTACATTATCTGCGAGCGGATGCTCTGGTGGTACAATTACCTGGTCAGATGGATTAGGTACCGGCACTTCTAAATCAGTGAGCCCCACCACTACAAAAACCTATTCGGCCACATGCACAATAGGAAGTTGTATCAGCGCTTCAAGTAACGTAACTGTTACAGTGAACCCTGGTTCAGGTCCGAGCTGCGGCAACCTTCACGGTTTCTTTGATGGCGCTAACTGTGATTACCTGAACGGATGGGCATACGATGATTCAAGCCCCAATACGGTTGTTAATATTGATATTTACGAAGGCAGTACCCTTATTGCCGGTAATATTCCTGCCGATCTTTTCCGCCAGGATCTTCTGGACGCAGGAATAGGCAATGGTGTACACGGCTTTTCTATTCCTGTGCCTTCTCCATTAAAAGATGGCGGCACCCATAGTCTCACTCTTAAAGTAACCGGTTGCAGCAATTTCAGCCTGCTTAATTCTCCGAGAACGATCAGTGGATGTTCGGGGGGATGTACTACACCTTCTGCACCATCATTAAGTGCCAGTCCATCAACTATTACTTCAGGCAATAGCTCTACCTTATCGGCCAGTGGATGTTCTGGCGGAACAATTACATGGTCCGATGGTTTAGGTACGGGTACTTCAAAATCAGTGAGTCCAACGGCTACAAAAACCTATACAGCAACCTGTTCGATAGATGGATGTGCAAGCAACAATGGCAGTGTTACGGTTACGGTTAATTCAGGGGCAAATTGTGATAACCTTTCCAGCGATGTAAATGGTGCAAACTGCTGGTTTATTGAAGGATGGGTGTATGATTCAGATGAACCTAATGGTACAGTATATATTGATATTTATGATGGCGCTAATTTGCTGATATCAAATTATGCTGTAAATAAATTCAGGCAGGATCTGCTGAACGCGGGAATGGGTAACGGAAACCATGCATTTGAAATACCTACACCTGCACAATTGAAAGATGGACAAAGTCATACGCTTAACTTTAAAGTTTCGGGATGTTCTTATACATTGAATAATTCTCCGAAGGTTCTAAGCGGTTGCAGTGGCAATCCTGTAGTTCTTGGTACGGATGCAGATAATATTTCTGCGCTTGCCAACAAGGCATTGACGATCTTCCCTAATCCGAATAATGGAACATTCAACACGAGTTTCTATATTGCCAGGGGCAAGAAAGCCACGCTGGTAATAAATGATATGAGAGGAAGAATGTTATACAGGAAAGATTTTACCGGAACGGGTCAGATAATTAATGAGCAAATAAACCTCATTAATAAATCTTCCGGAACACTTCTTATTCAATTGCGCCAGGAAAGTGGTGTTGAAGTGAAGAAACTAAATATAATTCGATAGTAAAGGACGTCTTAGTTTGATTGTTTGTATGGGCCGCCTCAATAGTGGGCGGCCCTTTTTTGATGGTAGATCAAAAAATGTGGTTAATTTTAGTACGGCTTAATAAAAATAATCAGAATGATGAACAAATTTTTTCAAATAGTGATTGCCAGCACTACGCTTGCAGTATCTTCTTGCACAGGCACTACTCCCCAGGAAAAAGAAGTAATAAAAACAGACAGCGTACTGCCACCGGTAGAAACCAAAGAACCTAATTCGAATTATAAGCCGGCATTCGAGGGGCAGACAAGAATAAGTGGAGTAAGAACAGCCACTCCTTACGAAGGGAAAGTGTTAACAAACGATCTTAAAAACCCATGGGGAATAACTTCTCTGCCTGACGGCAGGCTGCTCATTACAGAGAAATATGGCACCATGCGCATAGCTACAATGGCAGGTGAATTAAGCGAACCTATTACTGGTATTCCTAAAGTAAATCCTGCAGGACAGGGTGGATTGCTTGGCCTTCGCATTGATCCGGATTTTACACAGAACCGTATGGTGTACTGGGTTTTTTCTGAACCACTTCCTGCGGGCAACCTGACAGCGGTGGCTAAAGGAAAGCTTTCTGCCGATGAAAAGAAGATTGAAGGCGCTACTGTTATCTACCGCGCAACACCTGCTTACAAAAGCAACCTGCATTACGGGGGAAGAATTCTTTTCGATAAAAATGGCGATCTTATTATCAGCACAGGCGAACGTTCGGATATAGTTACCCGTCCACAGGCTCAGTGGCTGAATTCAGGCCTTGGCAAAGTTATTAGGATCACAAAAGACGGAAAACCAGTTAAGGGCAATCCTTTTGAAGATCAAAAAGACGCAAGGCCGGAAATATATTCTTATGGGCATCGTAATGTGCAGGGGCTGGCATTTCACCCCGTAACAGGTGATTTATGGGAACATGAATTTGGGCCAAGAGGTGGTGATGAGCTGAACAGAATAGAACAAGGTAAAAATTATGGTTGGCCAACTATTACTTATGGAATTGAATATGCCGGACCTAAAATTGGTGATTCTATTCAGCAGAAAGATGGCCTTGAACAACCGGTTTATTACTGGGATCCTGTATTATCACCGAGCGGTATGACATTTTATAACAGTGACAGTATTCCCGAATGGAAAAATAATTTATTTATCGGCGGTCTCAGCAGCATGCACATTGCCAGGCTGGTAATCGAAAATAATAAAGTAACCGGTGAAGAAAGATTACTCGAAGATGAAAAGCAACGTTTCCGCGATGTTACCCAGGGAAATGATGGCGCATTATATGCGGTTACTGATCAGGGCAGGTTATACAGGATATATAAAAAGTAAAATCGGTTTATTATCCGGATAAAATAATTTCTGGAATGCAACATAAAAAATCAATCATTCTTAAAAAAGGAGAAGGAAGAAAATATAGTATGGGCTCCATGCAGGCTGTTTTTTTGGCCGATGAAAAGGAGACTGAAGAAAAATACAGTGTTTCTGAATGGTGGCTTGATCCTGAATCAACGGGCCCGGGCGCCCACAAACATGAGATCAACGATGAGGTTTTTTATGTGCTGGAAGGAACTACTTCTTTTTTGGTTGGAGAAGAATGGGTAAATGCTGAAAAAGGAACTTTTATACGCATTCCTGCAGGTACTATTCATGATTTTGCCAATAGAACAGGCAAGAGGACTGGTGTACTTAATTTTTTTATTCCTGGTGGTTTCGAGCGGAATATGCCATCGATTGTTAAGTGGTTCGATGAACAACGGCATTGATCACAACTGTGATCGGTCACTACCCTTCAGACATCATTTCGGGTCACATCGGTTTATTTGATTACCTTTGTGGCTCTTGATATTATTGCTCTCTCCGTATTTGTGTTGAATTCTCTTCCAAATTGCCGCGACGGCTTAATGTAAGGCAGGTGAGTATCAATTAGTTGATCCCTTACCAATTTTTTTTATTTAATATTTTTTACGTGTCATTTAACAATCTATCGCTCATTGAGCCATTGCTCAAAGCGTTGAACCAGGAAGGATATTCCCTTCCAACACCTATCCAGCAGAAATCTATTCCAGCAGTGCTGGAGGGCCGCGACCTGTTAGGTTGCGCTCAAACAGGAACCGGTAAAACGGCCGCTTTTACTCTTCCTATGCTGCAGCTTCTTCATCAACAACAGCCATCTGCTAAAACCAGGCGTAACATTTCGGCTCTTGTGCTTGCGCCAACCCGTGAACTGGCAATCCAGATCGGTGAAAGCATCACCGCTTATGGAAGGTATCTGAATTTGAAACATCATGTGATATTTGGCGGAGTACCTCAATTCAGCCAGGTACAGGCGATTTCGCGCGGCGTTGATATTTTAGTAGCCACACCAGGGCGTTTACTGGATCTGATGCAACAGGGCCATGTGTCGCTTAATAATATTCAGTTTTTTGTACTGGATGAAGCGGACCGTATGCTCGACAGTGGATTTTTTCACGATATCAAACGCATACTCCCAAAACTGCCGGTTAAAAAACAAACCCTGTTATTTTCAGCTACAATGCCTGATGAAATTAAAAAACTGGCAAATGTATTATTGAAAAATCCGGTGAAAGTGGAAGTGACTCCCGTTTCATCTACTGTTGATGTAATTACGCAGTCGGTTTATTTTGTTGATAAACAAAACAAACAATCGCTATTAATTGATTTATTGAAAGATGGATCAATAGAAACCGTATTGGTGTTTATGCAAATGAAACATAGTGCCGATAAACTCGCTAAAAATTTAGTGAGATCAGGAATCAGCACACAGGCGATTCATGGAAATAAATCCCAGAAACAAAGACAGGATGCGCTGGAGAATTTCAAGAAAAGAAAAACCCGCGTACTTGTAGCGACGGATATTGCTGCGCGTGGTATCGATATCGATGAATTAACACATGTTATCAATTACGAATTACCGAATGTTCCTGAAACTTATGTTCACCGTATTGGCAGAACAGGCAGGGCAGGTGCGAGTGGAGTAGCTGTTTCGTTTTGTGATAGAAATGAAAAATCATTTTTAATGGGTATTCAGAAATTAATTCGTAAACCTATTGATGTGGTATCGGGACATAGGTTTGATAATTAATTTTTCCAAAAAAGCATATCTGTTTTCAGCTTCGAAATTTTTTTTACAAAGATCTTGTTGGACAATTGGTAATGAATGAAAACCATTCTATTATCAATCGTCCCACCAAGAGTTGTTCATACCTACTTTAAAGCGTATATAAAAATTAATTCCGGTTCGGCCAGCAATTTTGCTGATCATTTGCCGGGAAAACACAGTTCATCTCCTGTTTAATACGTTCAAGTGCAGACCTGGAGTTTTAATGAGATATATCCAGGTACTTAATTTGGTTATTTAATTATAAAAAGCGGTTAATTGAATGTTGCAGCGTGATATATCCGGATGCTTAATTGCCGGGTTTTGAAAGATACCTG
>CAYLVR010000172.1:0-8232 GCA_964387165.1 uncultured Chitinophagaceae bacterium
GAAAAAATATACCTCCCGATGCAGGATCGTACTTTGCTACTATTCATTTTAATAACAGGACCTATAAATTTAAAGTAGATTATCCCGATTCTATCCTGGTTGCGGCAAAAAAAGAACATATCCTATTGCCATACAGCTGCGAAAACGGGAGATGTGGTAATTGTGCCGCTTATTGTATTCAGGGAGAGGTTTGGTTATCTAACAATGAAGTGCTAACAACCCGGGATATGCAGAAAGGGCTCACACTCACCTGTGTAGGCCACCCGGTAAACGGGGATGTGGAACTGGAAATAAAATAGCGGATTATTCGTTATATCATAATGAAGAAGGCCCTAATCCTGGTTGTGCTCTTCCTGTGCATAGAGAAAACCTTTTCTCAGCCATCGGCTGATACTTCAGGAACATTAGTCGCTCAGAAAGAGAATGTAATCAGGGAATCTACGGTAATAAAGATAGAAAATCTTGGGATTAATATTAATTCAGATCTTCCTGAATTAAGACCAACGATTTCTGCAGATGGCAATATTTTATTTTTTATCTGTGAAAATCATCCGGCTAATACTAAATATAATTCGGTCCCTAATTCACAGGATATATGGTATTCAATTCGTGATACCAACGGTGTATGGGCAGAAGCGAGACATTTAAAATATCCATTAAATACCATGCAATATAATGCTGTGTACTGGATATCACCCGATAATAACAGGATATTGATAAGAGGTGCATTTATAGAAGGCGCTTATATGGGCAAAGGAGTGAGTATGAGCCAGCTTAATGAAAAAGGGAGGTGGAGCGAACCAAATATGCTACGCATTAAAAATTATGCTAAGTACGACAGAGGGCTGCAATCGGGCGCAACAATGGCGCAGGATGGGCAAACACTTTTATTATATATGACCGATCAACCAGGCAGTTCGCTTAATGATATTTATGTATGTTTATTACAGAAGGATGGAACCTGGAGCGAGCCCAAAAGTTTAGGTAAAAAAATTAATTTACCTGAATATGATGAGATGACCCCTTATCTGGCTTCTGATGGTGCTACATTATATTTTAGTAGTAACCGGCCTGGTGGACTAGGAGATAATGATATTTATAAAACTACACGATTAGATAAATCCTGGCAGAAATGGAGCGATCCTATAAATCTCGGTTCTCCTATCAATACATCAAACTGGGATGCGTTTTTTACATTAGATGCAGGAGGCGAATATGCATATTTAACCACTAGTTTAAATACCTATGGCGAAAGTGATATTGTGCGTGTTAAATTACTGGAGAAAGAAAAGCCTGATCCTGTTGTGCTGGTTACAGGTAATGTATATAATCTTAAAACTAAAGAACCATTAAGCGCCTCGCTGGTATATGAAACATTGCCTGATGGTATTTCTGCAGGAAACGGCATTTCAAGTCCTGTAGATGGTTCATTTAAAATTGTACTCCCTTACGATAAAAATTATAGTATAAGGGCTTCTGCGGATCATTTCTTTGCTATATCCGAGAATCTGAAACTTGATTCGTTAATTAAAGCAGGGTATAAAGAAATTCATAAAGATCTGTATTTAGCGCCAATAGAAATCGGGGCAGTAGTACGTTTAAATAATGTGTTTTTTGATTTTGATAAATGGGATCTGAGACCTGAATCTTATATAGAGCTGAACAGGGTGGTGACTTTATTAAAAGAAAATCCAGCCATAGAAATTGAAATGAGTGCGCATACCGATAGTTACGGATCGGATGATTATAACTATAAACTAAGTGATAATCGGGCACGTTCAGTTATGGAATATATCATTTCTCAGGGGATCAATTCGAGAAGAATCATTTCCCAGGGTTACGGAGAAACCAAACCTGTCGCTGATAACCTTACAGATGAAAATCGACAACTTAACCGTAGGGTTGAATTTAAAATACTGAAGAACTAACTGTCAGTTTCCTCCGTAGGGAAGGGGGTGAACATGCTGCCCCTTAAGACGCACTAACTCTTTTGAAGCGTGCCAATCTTCCAGGGCAGATTTATCTCACTCCCAAAGGGCGGCGATACACCTACTCCGTCGGCTTAACCATAATATTCTTGAAATAAACAGTGCTGCCAGGATCATGCCCTTGTAAGGCAAATGTTCCTGAAGCTATTTTTCTGCCGGGATGACCCTCGACCGGCGTAAAATCGTCGGGTTCTGTATAATCAACTACAGTCTTATTATTTACTTTCACGATAACACGTTTACCCTTCACAATAATATGCTCAGTGAACCACTCATTGTCTTTAGCGTAATTTTCTTTCACGTTCACAATGCTATATAGACTGCCTGTACGTATCCAGTCGCCATGTGAATTATTTACCTGTACCTCGAAACCATCATTGGGCCAGCCACCTTCCTGATAATTAGTGTGAAAATATAATCCTGAATTGGAACCGGATAATGTCATCACATCAGCCTTGAATTCAAAATTTTTAAAATTATGTTCCTGGTATGTACCCACATAAAACAAATGTGCCACCGGGCCATTTACTTTAATGGCCCCGTTTTCTATAGAAAATGTACTGGCATTCTCGCCTACTTTCCAGTCTTTAAGAGATTTGCCATCGAATAATGAAACCCAGCCAAGCGGTGGTGCTGGTGGTGTTTTTGATGATGTTTTTTTAGAAGAACTACAGGATACGGCAAATAGAACCGCAACGATAAAAAATAATTTTTGTAATAACATGCAGCTAAACTTTTTAGGTCAATGAAGCTACGTGATTTTTACTGAAATCATGGCCCTTTTATAGTAAATTTATAGTCTTATCATTCATCTTAAAACAACGGCCATGAAGTTACCATTAACAATAATGCTAATGCTCTGCGTTACTAAAATGTTTTCGCAGGAACCAGTAAGTGGGAAGGAAATCGTTTTCATCTCAGTGAATGTGATACCCATGGACAAAGAAGAGGTGCTAACCAATCAGACGGTTGTTGTGAAAAACGGAATCATCACCCAAATGGGAAATTCCACTTCTGTAAAGTATAATAAAAAGGCAACCATCGTAGATGCTAAAGATAAATACCTCATACCTGGCCTGGCAGAAATGCATGCACATGTGCCAACTAACGATAATGAACAAGCACATAAAGACGTAGCGAAACTATTCGCATTGCATGGTATTACTACCATTCGTGGAATGCTTGGTCACCCGAGCCATCTTGCATTAAGAGAAAAATTAAGATCCGGCGAAATATTAGGACCAGTACTTTATACCTCAGGTCCGGCAGTTAGCGGAGGTAGTGTTAAATCACCCGAGCAGGCTGTTGCACTCGTAAAAGAAGAAAAGAAAGCAGGATACGATTTCCTGAAAATACTTCCTGGATTAACTAAAGAGAATTTTGCAGTGGTTGCGAGAACAGCAAAAGAAGAAGGGATCCGGTTTGCCGGACATATATCTTTTGATGTTGGTGTATGGAACTCAATAAATGCAGAATATCAAACTATCGATCATATGGATGGATTTGTAGAAGGACTGGTTCCCGGCTTAGAAAATATGACAGAAAAAGAAACAGGATTTTTTGGAATGAACGTGGCGCGGCTGGCGGATCAGAATAAAATACCGGTATTAATGGATGAATTAAAAAAACATAATGTATGGGTCGTACCTACACAGGCGCTGGCAGAAAGATGGATAAGCTCCGAAAGATCAGCAGAAACTTTACGCGCCGAACCGGAAATGAAATACATGGATGCAAAAACACTGGATAGTTGGGTAAAAACCAAATCCTCTATGAAAGAAAATCCTGCTTATGATTCCGCCAAAATAGGAGACTATATGACACTTAGAAGAAAATTAATATTTGAAATCAATAAATCGGGTGTGGGATTATTATTGGGTTGCGATGCGCCACAGGTATTTAATGTGCCAGGGGTGGCTACACATCATGAATTAAAATACCTGGTTGATGCAGGGCTTACCCCCTACGAAGCATTAAAGACCGGAACTGTTAACGTGGCTAAATTTTATAACAATGAAGGTAAAGCAGGAATAGTTAGAAAAGGTGCCGCATCAGAATTAATATTATTGAGCGCGAATCCATTGATTGATATTTCCAATTCAATGAAGATTGAAGGAGTAATGCTTCGCGATAAATGGTTATCCAAATCGTATATTGAACAAAGTTTAAAACAACTCGAAAAAACCAACTGATCTTGTATAAGATCCTGATTGCCTTATTGCTTTGCTCACCTCAAATTGTTGCCCAGCGTTTTGGAGGAAATCCTCCTTTATTAAAATGGAAACAAATCAATACCGACACCGCGCGGGTAATATTTCCTGAGGGGCTTGATAAAGAAGCAGGCGATGTTTCAGGAATTGTACATGAACTGGCGGGCTCATCCCAATACAGTATTGGCAGTCAATTACGTAAAATAAATATTGTACTGCAGAACCAGACATTGATCTCTAATGGTTATGTTGCATTAGGCCCGTACAGGTCGGAGTTTTTTCTTACTCCCCGGCAGAATAATTTTGAATTAGGCAGCCTCCCCTGGCACAAAACGCTGGCGCTACATGAATACCGCCATGTGCAGCAGTATAATAATTTCCGAAAAGGAATTTCTAAAATAGCATATTATTTATTTGGCGAACAGGGCCAGGCGCTGGCAAATGGTATTGCGGTTCCCGACTGGCTCTTCGAGGGAGATGCCGTTTACCAGGAAACAATTATGAGTGGCCAGGGTCGCGGCAGAATTCCTTATTTCTTTAATCCTTACCACTCATTATGGAGTGCAGATAAGAATTACTCATGGATGAAATTGCGCAACGGCTCATTGCGCGATATGGTTCCCGATCATTATCGCCTGGGGTACATGATGGTGGATTATGGAAGAACACGATATGGAGATAGTATTTGGAGAAAAATATCAGGTGATGCTGCGGCATATAAAGGCTTATTCTACCCATTGCAGCGTGCGGTTAAAAAACATACCGGAGAAGATTATGCCGCATTCAGACTAAATGCCATGCAGAAATTTCAACTGCCGGTGCGGACCGATAGTGCTTCTTCCTATGGCAAATCAAATATTCATTTTAAAGCCAATGAAGAATTTCCGCAATGGGTGAATACATCTGAAATTATTTATCTGAAAACAACCTATAAAAATATACCGGCATTTTATGTGAGGGATATTATTACGGGTGAAGAAAGAAAGATAGCAGTAAAGGATATATCGATAGATAATTATTTTTCTTATCGGAACGGGAAAATTGTTTATGCTGCATATAAACCGGATGCTCGATGGGGGTGGAGGAATTATGGGGTAATAATTGTACAGGATATTGCAGGCGCTAAAAAAACAATAACACATAATACTAAGTACCTGTCGCCTGATATATCCTCTGATGGATCACTTATTATTGCGGTTAATTCAGACCCATCAGGAAAAAATACCCTTCATATATTAAATGCAGAAACAGGTGCATTAATAAACGAGATGTCAAATAAAGACAACCTGGTTTTTACGCAACCCAAATTTTATAACAATAATACAGTTATAAGCGCAGTTAGAAATATTAATGGAGAAATGGCTTTGGGATCTTTTAATACGGGTAATGGAGATTATACATTACTTACTCCTTTTAGTATGAATATCATTGGATACCCGATTGTGAATGGTGATACGATCAGTTTTAGTATGAGTTACCAGGGCCGCGACAGGCTGTTTTCAGTAATTGATAACAAAGTATTTCTATTTAATCCGGAATATCCAAATTACACAACAGGCGATTATCATCTATCGGCACAAGGGGAAAATTATACCTGGATGATGTACACAGCTTCAGGTTTTCATGCAGTTAATGGCTCAGGTGATTATGAAGAAGTTCATTTGATCAACAAAAAGACTAATATTAAACTTATTGCTGAAACATTACCTGATAATCATACAATAACCGATTATAAAAAACATTTTAAGTTATTTAACTTTCATAGCTGGAGACCATATATATCAGACCCGGAATACACATATTCATTATCAGGAGAGAATGTATTAAATACTTTCCTGTCGGAAATATATTTTACTTATAACAGAAACGAAAGATTTAAAGAAACAGGCGCTTCATTTGCTTATGGAGGGTTGTTTCCTGTTATCCGCGCCGGTGCTTCATATATATTCGACAGGTCGTTTAGTGATTCAACCAATACAGCGACCTGGAACGAATTCAATGCCAATATTGGCGTAAACATTCCATTATCGTTTGCCAGTGGCTCATGGTCCCGGGGTTTAAATGTTGCTGCTACTTTTAATAACCGGAATGTCAATTATACAGGTGCATCAAAATCAACATTCCAAAACAAACAATTCAATTTCGGGGATCTGTCATTATCGTTTACTAACCAACAGATCAAAGCGCTGCAGAATATCTATCCTACAATAGCGCAGTCAATATCATTGCGCCACAGGTTCATTCTGAATAAATATACAGCCAACCAGTTTACCGCCAACGGTTCGTTTTATTTTCCGGGATTATTTGCGAATCATAGTATTGTTTTACAGGGCTCTTACCAGGGGAGGGACACATTACAGCAGTATAATTTCTCCAATATATTTTCTATGTCGCGTGGTTACTCCGATATAAATTTCCCCCGTATGTGGCGGGCAGGTGTTAATTATCATTTTCCTATTGTATATCCTGATTTTGGCTTTGCCAGCATAGTTTATTTGTTACGGGTACGCGGCAATGCATTTTATGATTACAGTCGTATCAGGAGTCTCAGAACGGGTGCTACATATGAATTAAGAAGCGCAGGCTTTGAAATGTATTTCGATTCAAAATGGTGGAACCAGTTGCCTGTAAGTTTCGGTATTCGCTACAGCAGGTTACTGGATAGCGAGGTAGTAGGGCTGGCGCCTAACCAATGGGAGTTTGTGTTGCCCCTTACTTTATTGGGGCGGTGACCGCAGGTTTTGTCGCCCGCCCCCGGCGTATAGCGGTAAACTTTATAATAATACCCGCTGCCCTTTATTCGCCGCTGATTTATAAATCGCTTCTACAAGAATTATATCCCTCAATCCTTCTTCGCCAGGAACGAGCATTGGTTTTTTCTGCATAATGGATAATGCATCATCATCCATTTGTTTTGTTTGTTGCCATGGAGTGCGGTAAGATGTATTTATTGTTCCAACCGGACTGCTGCCCCTGATTCCTTCATAGGCAGAAAATGGTTCCATTTTTAATATACCTTTTTCGCAGACTACTTCTAAATGATTATAGCTTTCTCCAAAACTTGTTTTCACCTCTGCGATAATTCCGCCCGGGAATTCAAATTTAGCAAAGCTGGTTTCATCTAACCCGTTCTTGTATATTTCGGGCCTTTTAGTTGAAGTGTTTCCTTCGAATACTGCTATGGGCTCCATTTGTGAGCCAAGCCGTGAGCCCTGAATGGCATATACTCCCATATCGTACAATGCACCACCTCCCATTTCTTTTTTCTGTTTCCAGTGATCAGTACCATTATCAAAATATCCTGCATACGAGGTAATTGATTTAATTTTTCCTAGCTGACCGGATCTAATCAATTTCGTGTATTGTTGTGTGTTGGGTTCATGCTGACATCTGTAACCAATTGCTAACGTTGTTTTATTTTTATTGCAGGCGTCAATCATTTCGCGGCATTCCTGTGCTGTCATCGCCATTGGTTTTTCGCACCATACATGTTTGCCAGCGTTGGCTGCACGCACTACGTACTCTTTATGCATTGAAGGAGGTAAAACGACATATACCACATCTATATCAGGATTATTGGCGATCTCATCGAAGTTCTGATAGTTGTAAATATTCTTTTCGGGAATGTTGTATTTCTTTTTCCAGGTTTCTGCTTTTGATGGCGTGCCTGTTACGATACCTGCGAGGTAGCAGTGTTCCGTATTTTGCAGGGCCGGGGAAAGGATGTCCCTGCTGTAGTATCCAAGCCCTACCAGGGCCACTCCAAGTTTAGATTTTCGTGTGGAGGAGAAAATTATATTAGGCGATAATATCAATGCCCCGCTACCGAGAGCGAGAGATTTTATGACTTCCCTGCGTGTACACGAACCCATGGTGTTTGTATTTGTTGATGTAGAACAACAATATACATGCCTAAATGAAAAGAGGAAGTATCAAAGTATTTTGAAGGATCTGAGAATTGCGTAAACGAAAACTTTCTCCATCAGGTACCCAAATAAAAAGAGGGTGTATCAAAAGTCTGATACACCCTCTTT
>CAYLVR010000173.1:0-8215 GCA_964387165.1 uncultured Chitinophagaceae bacterium
AAAATGGGATCGCTTTAGCAGGAACATTGAATACGCTTATCAAATGATAAGGATGTTAAGAGATCTGAATGTTCAACCTATGGCGATAGATCAACCAATCGATCTTTGTCATGCTTGCTGTTTATTTATCCATACCTGAAGCTGAGAATAGCCGGCGTGGGTTGACCACTTCTGAGGGTATACGGAGATCGAGAAAAATGGGGCGATGGCCGGGAAGGGCACCGATAGGTTATTCGAACCGGACAAATCCTGATGGTAAAAAATTTATTATACCTAAATAACCAGAGGCAGATCATATAAAATGGTCGTTTCAGCAACTGGCAACAGGATCTTATACCATCCGCCAGGTCAGAAAAATGGCCTGTATAAATGGATTCCAATGTAGTAAGAACAACTTTTGGAAGCTTGTACATAACCCAATCTATTGTGCCACCATTAGGATTCCGGCAAATCGGAATGAAGAAGAACAATTTGTAAGGGGTATTCATGAACCTTTGATCTCAGAAAGTTTATTTCACCAGGTTCAACTTATAATATGTAAAGATCGAAACAAAAGAGGGAATAGAGATGCTGCTTTAAAGTCCCTCTTTCCTCTTAGAGGATTTTTGTCCTGCCCCTGGTGCGGTGGCAAAATAACTGGAAGTGTATCACAGGGAAGGCGCTTAAAATATCCTTACTATCATTGTACGGGATACAAATGTAAGGGCAGATTCAGGGCCGAAATGCTGAACAGTTGCTATGAAGAAAAATTAAAGAAAATACACCTCCGGTCCGAAGTGTATGAACTCTTCGGTCTCGTGCTAGAAGATGAAAATATTTTTACATCTCGAAAAGAATACATAGAGGAGCATAAGAAAATACTGAATGCTATCTCAAAACAAGAGCTTCTTATTTCAAAGGCAAGAAAGTATTTCCTGGATGAAAAGATCGATTTTGATGATTTCAGGAAACTGAAAAAGGAGCACAATGAGATATTGAACCAATTGAATCGTCAGTTAAACAGTGTCACCCAAAAGCTAACCGACTATAACCGTAACAATAATTTGTGGCCTGATCTCGATTTTAGTGTTTTTCGATCTTTTAAAGAACAGGATACTAAAGGGAAGCGTGATATTATAAGCCTGTTCACGCCAACATCAATAAATCCTGCTGCGGTAAATCTTAACTCCTTAAAGATTGATGAAGTTTTATCTCTGATCGTTGAATACCTCGAATAGAGTTTGGCTTACCCTTCTCGGTTTAATCTAATTAATCAATTTTAATCAAATAATAGGAGCATGAATCAATTTCTTTATAAAAAGTCAAAAGCTTTTTCAGCCAGAAAAGTTTCAGTGGACCAAGCTGTAAGGCTATTAGGTCGGAATGGTATTCGCGTAAACAAGGAAAGGGCCGAAATAATATTAGATTTCCTTTATCTCATTGCAAAAACATATAACACAAAAAAAGGACATAATAACTGTCGGGAATTAGAACCCACGGGAGAAATCGAACACCCATACCAGCAGTCTATTAGCGTTTTATTGCAAAATAAATCAGCCGTTAAAAATTTCTGAATAAAACTCGAACCTCATTTCTGTTTAAAAAGATGAAAGTAAATCACTGAAAATCAGTTTGTTGTGGGCATGAAAAAAGGAAACAATCAAAAATGACCATTTCCTTAAGCGGAGAGAGAGGGATTCGAACCCCCGGAAGCTTGCACTTCAACGGTTTTCAAGACCGCCGCATTCGACCGCTCTGCCATCTCTCCGGCGCAAAAGTAACAGTTGAAATCTTTCTGCCAAAAATATTTCTGCAAATACTTAAAATTCTGAAAATCAGGAAACGACGCAGCCTATTTAGAAGCTGGTCCGGCCGCCCTGGAGCCTCCTCTAAATGTTTAACAACTTAAACCAGCTATTGCTTTTGCTACGGATTCGCGATAAGTGACGCCAATGGGTATTTTCCGCTCATGAGTTTCAAGACAATTTGCTTTAGCCCGTTTTATTCTCGTGAAAGGAACAATAAAGGAGCGATGAACCCGAAGAAATGCCGGCATGGGAAACATTTGCTCGGCTGCTTTCATGGTGTATCCCGCAATAATCACCCTGTCTTTTGCATGGATCTTGATATAATTCTGCATTCCTTCAATAAGAAAAATATCCCGTAATTCAATTTTAACAGTGCTGTTTGCTACCCGGATAAATACATATTCACCTTCTTTTTGAGCAGATTTATTTGACAACAGGCCCACCGCTTTCTGAACACCTCTTTGCATCCGGGAAAATGAAATAGGTTTCAGCAGGGAGAGCCCGTAATTCTCAAAAACATGCGAGGTAATATTGTGGTGTTGAATTTCTGGGGCCTCGGATGCGGACCATGTATTGCTGAAATGCCGGAACTTAATAAGTTAGTGGATAAGTACAGGGATAGGAGTGATGTAAAATTTCTTGCACCCGCTGGTGATCAGTCCAATGCTTTAATTAACTTTTTGAAGAAAAAACAATTCAATTATCAGGTATTAAATAATGGAGGGGATATTTGGAAGGATTACCGCATTGATGCACTTCCTATTCATATTGTTATAGACAGGAATGGAAAAATAATTAAAAGACTTAAGGGTGCGCAACCCAATATTTTTGATTTGCTAAGCACAGCAATCGACCGTTGTATCACTGATTAGAAGGTTTGCTTTTATTTCTTAGTGCTGACTGTATTTAGAAATAGTTATCATTTATTACTATTTTCTTTACATTTACGTGATAATTGATTTTAAAGACTGCCCCCCCCTTAACGCCTTATATGAAAAATATACACCTGGTTTTACCCACTCTTCTCTTATGTTTTATATTTACTGCCTGCGATAAAAAAGGAGAATTTTCATCAGGCCCGCGAGCAGGAAATTATACACTCGCTCCGGATTTTGTAGCTAACGAATTAATTATGTACACTTCAACGGATAAAAACACCAACCAGCAATTTATCCGGAATTATTTAAGCCGCCGCATTGGAGTCAATCCCTTCTTCCCTGAGGTGTCTCGCGACTCACTGGTCTCAAGAACTTTTCCCCCACCAGGTATATATCCAGTTGCACCTACAGTGATAAATATTAATATTTCCGAGGATGGTGAGTTTACATTTCCTGGTAGCAACTGGGGAATGTTAAATAAGAGAACAGGTAGGATTAGTAAAAAAATAGAGGGTTATTCAATAGTTGATACCGATTTTTCGCTTATTACTGGGGAAGAATATCAACGGTGTCCACTTTCATTCGCCGGAATTCTTGTGTCTAACGCAATTGATAGTTCCCGTTCGGCATATACAGACGTGGTAATGCATGTAACCGAAAGGTTTCCTATCCGATTTAAAGATGGAATGCCTGAAATGTATCTAACGGGTATTTTTTACTGGAATGGTTGTTCATGGTCAATGAATAGGGATCTTAATGCACCGCACCCCGATTTGATGAGCCAGTTGAAATTTGGCGATACTATCGTAACTCAGGTTTCAGTACTATCATTTTTGAAGAAAAATTAAAAAGAATTGCTCATTAACAGTAATCAGAAAATCTCTGAAGCCTTCTTGAAATGTTAGCCTATATCACTCCTTTGACCTGTAATTGCATTACGCGTTTTGACTCAATTGTTTAGTTGTATTTGTTTCCTGGCTTATCGAACCCAACTATAGGTTAATCACACCGTCTTTTTTAGTATTTGATTCTTTCCACGATGACATCTTGTTGCGTTTAGCGATATAGAATAAACAAACAACATGAAATCGATCAAACTGACTCTGCTTTTTATAGCACTTACCTGCACATTCATTGGCTGTTCAAAGGATGGCGATGATGATTCAGACTGCGAAGATGCTAACACAACTGAAATAACATTTGTTAATACATGGTCAACTCCTATAAGGGTACAGGTTGCTTATTCTCTTACCCCCCAGTTCGAGGCCATTGATCCTATCGTTACACTTGATCTGTCGCCGGGACAATCAGTAATCAAAGAGATCAAGGCAGACAGGTACCAGATTGTATGGAAGAATGGCTGCCCCAACAACTGTAGCCTCGCAAGTTCCTACGCCAGAACCTATATCGCATGCGAGGAATACACAGAACAATTGCAGAGTTAAATTCTGCAAATGTCAGAATGTTACCACCGGTAACGATGGAAAATAAAGAGTCCCTACCTTCGTGGTAATGAAGCATCTTAAAGCGCTGAATAAATATTTCTGGAAACATAGAGCAAGATTTGCGTTTGGCGTAATATTCATCATCTTATCCAACTATTTTGCCATACTGGCCCCGCAGATCACCGGGTACATATTTGACATCCTGCAGCAGCAACTGGGCGAAAATGTAAGAACCAAGCCTTCTACATACGATCCGCTGGTTCATCTGTTCATTAACAAAGTAGGAGAGTATGAACTTAGCTTTACCGGTAAAGTTGCTTTCTTCAGTATAGCTATATTGCTTTTTTCCCTGATAAGAGGGTTCTTTATGTTTCTTATGCGGCAAACGATCATCGTGATGAGCCGTCATATAGAGTACGATCAGAAGAATGAAGTATTCGGACACTACCTTAAGCTGAACCTTAATTTCTATAAAACGCATAGCACCGGCGACCTGATGAGCCGCATTGCAGAAGACGTTGGCCGCGTACGTATGTACACAGGCCCGGCAATTATGTACCTGGTGAACCTGGTATTCACTATCACTTTCTGCCTTTTTTACATGATCAGGAAAGATTGGGAACTCACTTTATATGTACTTGCACCGCTTCCTATCCTGGCATTAACCATCTACCTTGTTAATAATATCATTCATAAAAAAAGCGAAAGAATACAATCGTTATTAGCATCACTCACTACAAATGCACAGGAGTCTTATTCAGGTATCAGAGTAATTAAATCTTTTGTACAGGAAAAAGCCATGCTGGGTTTTTTTGATAAGAATAGTGAAGACTATAAAGAAAATGCCATCGGCCTTGCAAAACTTGAATCGGTTTATTTTCCTTCGATGGGCCTATTGATTGGATTAAGCACATTACTGACCATAATGATAGGAGGTATTTATGCAATTAATGAAACACATAATGCAACTGTAGGAACAATCGCTGAATTTGTAATGTATATTAATATGCTTACATTTCCTGTCAGTGCCATCGGATGGACGGCAAGTATGATTCAGCGCGCTGCCGCCTCCCAAAAGAGACTGAACGAATTCCTTCATATCACTCCTGATATAGTGAACCCTCCACACCCTGTTAAAGCGCCGATAACGGGTGATATTCTGTTTAAGAACGTTAGTTTTACCTATGCTAATACTGGCATTGAAGCGATAAAGAATTTTAATCTTCATATTAAAAAAGGAGAAAAAATTGCTGTTATCGGCCATACCGGCAGCGGCAAAACAACTATCGCTCAATTATTATTAAGAATGTTTGATACGAGCAAGGGCGAAATATTATTTGACGGAAACAATATCACTAAAATAGACCTTGAACACCTGAGACGCGAGATTAGCTATATTCCACAGGATGTATTTTTATTCAGCGACACTATTGTCAATAATATCACTTTTGGTGTACAGAATGTTTCACATGAGCTGGTACAACAAGCTGCACGCTATGCCAGTATTGAAAAGGAGATACTGAACTTTCATGACCAGTTTGAAACACCTGTTGGTGAAAGAGGGGTGACATTAAGCGGCGGGCAAAAACAACGAATATCTATCGCCCGTGGACTGATCAAGGACCCACAGGTAATCATTTTCGACGACTGCCTCAGCGCCGTAGATGCCAGAACTGAAAAGGAAATTCTTTCTAATCTTACAAAATACCTGGATGATAAGACCGCAGTGATCATCACTCACAGGATCCTGTCGTTCTTCAGGTTCGACAAAATAATAGTACTTGATGAAGGAAAGATCGTTGAGGAGGGAACACACGATCAGCTTTTAGCCATGAATGGGTATTATACTAACCTCTATGAGCATCAGCAGTTGGAAGAGGAGCAGAATTAATCTGACCTCAACTCCCAATAACAAAAACCTGCCTGCCTCTGGAACAGGCTATCTCTCCTTAGTAAGTGTACTAAGTACACAATGGTATATATATTAAAATATATGATTATTACCGGATTTCGCAAGCCCGGGCTTTGCAAAAATTTTGCCAGTAACAAAACAATATTATATTTGTATCAACCTTATTTCAAACCGAAACTATTAACTGATTAAAAAATTGATTGTGGCGTACGAAAACAACGAAAAAAGAATGGAAAGCGTTTACAGCAAACGCATAAGAGCTGGAAAAAGAAGAACCTACTTCTTTGATGTAAGAGCAACTCGTGGTAATGACTACTACATTACTATTACAGAGTCGAGAAAAAAATTTAACGAGGATGGCTACGACAGGCATAAAATATTCCTGTACAAAGAAGATTTCAATAAGTTTCTTAAAGCGCTGACAGAAGCGGTTGACTATGTAAAAACTGATCTGATGCCGGATTTTGACTTCGATGCTTATAACCACGATCAGGCTGAGGGCGAAGGGGATCATGAAGAAGGTGGTGCTCCCGAAGTGATTGCTGTAACTGCTCCTCCGGTTGAAACAATCCAGGTAGTTGAGGCTGCTGCTGCTCCTTCGGCCAGCGAAGAAGTAGATAAATGGTAAGAGCTTAATTACCCGAAATAAAATAGAGTATCTCGTTCATAACGAAATGCCTGTTTTTGTTTACGAATACCTTTTAGCTTATTTTAATATCACTATTTTAATGGTACGGATGCGCTTATTGTCACTTCCATAAGCGGTCAGGTAATAGGTTCCATTCTGGTAATTAGCGGCTGGGATAGTAAGAGTTTGCTGACCAGCCGGTAAATTCGTCGCTTTTGTATAAAGGGTTTGACCGTATCCATTTCTCAAAACAAACACATGATCCTTCAAAGTATTATTTATTATTTTAATAAATATATTACTGGTTCTTACAGGGTTGTTAATTGGCGCAATAAACAATTCATTTGAACGCGTTAACGGTATCACATTGGAATATTCAATAGTTCCATTTGAGTTTTCTGTGGCCAGCCGGTAGTAACTAACTCCCGGCAATGGGTCATTATCAGTGTAATCTCCGGCTCCCTGATTTTCATCTCCTACAATATTAAATACAGGGGTAAAGTTCGTTCCGTCCTCACTTTTTTCGAGGTGCATAGAGATAATACCAAAAACCGTATCGGTCGTCCAGCTTAGCATATTATAAGTATCAAACACACTTCCGCTTAACGTTGTCACTTTTTCAAGTAACGCGGAGCCTGAAAAATTAAGATCAAATATTGCTTTTGTATTTTGAATCCCATCCACCACCAGCAGGTAATTACTGGCAGCCGTTAATCCATTTATCACTGGCAAGGCTCCATCCTGTTTAAAAACATAATAGGCAGTCGGGTTCGGGTAATTTCCACCATCGGGGCAGGAGGGTACTTTATACAGCGACATTTTAACGCCTGTTACTTCTACACCCTGTTCAATAGTACAGGCAGCAATTTCAGGGGGGCTGGTAGTATAGTTCTCTACCTTAATGGTCAAATTGCCACCGGTATTATTCGTACGTATTGCATAAAAAGCAGTATTGGTAATATTGGTTCCGGATGGATCATCCTCCATTTGATCGTACCCGGGATCTACGTATTTATTACTGGTAGCCAGCGCAAGATTAAAGTTTACAGTAGAAAAATTTGTAGTAGTGGTTGTAGGAAAATCTCCGGGACAATCATCCTTAGGCTCTGAATTAATGGTGAGCGGGGCCATTTGAGTAGTGCCCTCCACGCAACTTCCGTAAGTATAAGAATCGGGGTTTACCTGGTAGGCAGCACCCATTAAAGAAGAGTAATCAAGACTAATCCTTCGCTGGTTGATTGTCAATGAAAAATTCATCACTTTAGGGGGATTGATATTCCCAATACCTGCGCCTTCAAAATTATCGACGACATGCCCAAGATTCAATGCATGCCCAAGTTCGTGAAGCAATACTGTTTCAAGGTCAACCACCGAGGTGGCAGATGAATACGGCGGGCACGGACCGAACGTAAAAGGAGTGGTTCCTGCTGAAAATCCGGCATTTCTGATCACGATATCAAAACCGGTTTTTACGGTCTGGTTATTTAAGGGATCATTTGTACAGATAGTAAGACCTGAATAGCAGGTTGCCAGTACTCCGCTCCTTTGGCAGCCGGAGTACTGGC
>CAYLVR010000174.1:0-8173 GCA_964387165.1 uncultured Chitinophagaceae bacterium
AAAAGCATTTATGGCCGAAACAGGAATAATTGAAAATTATCTGCGTTTACCGTTAGTGCCTTTAAGTCAGCAAGTACATAAAAGATTAAAACAACATTTATCCGGTACAAACAGTATGGTATTACAACCAGAACACCTGCGTCATTAGAAATTTGTCCAACACATGTATTTCGGGGATAGAACCCGGTATCGCTTGTGTCCCAAATTCAAATCCAGTAAGTCACCCCCTCTAATGCAAGATCTGTATTAGGAAAAATTTCTCTGGCTTCCTGCTCAAAAATATCCAGCTTATCATATTTTGAACTAAAATGGCCGATCAGTAATCTTTTTACGTTGGCTTTTTTTGCTAATAATGCAGCCTGGTAAGTAGTCGCATGAAAACGCGAGGATGCACGCTCAGGTAAATCTTTTAAATAAGTTGTTTCGTGGTATAAAATATCTATCTCTTTGATCTTATTAATAAATTCTTCATGATACATATTATCAGCACAAAATGCATATGACTTAGGTTTAGGTGCAGCGTCGGTCACTAATTCATTTTTGATTATTTTGCCCTCGCCATTAATAAAATCCTCCCCCGCTTTTAACCGGTCAAAAAATACTGCAGGTATATTATGTATCCTTGCTTTTTCTAAATTTAATTTACGCGGTGATTTTACCTGTTCAAATTTAAATCCCCAGCACGGCACACGATGCATTGTTTGAAAACAACTAACTCTGAATTTATCCGTTTTTACTAATTCGCCTTCTCCATTTAAAGCATAAAAATGCAGTTTAAAAGGAAGCCCCGACCCGGCAGCACGAAACTGTAATTCAAGGATTTCTTTTAACGGTGCGGGCGCAAATAAATGAAGATCATTTTCACGATTTAATAATCCCATGCTATGAATAAAGCCTGGTAAACCAAAATAGTGATCACCATGTAAATGAGAAATAAATATATAATTGATCCTTCCCCACCTGATCTTGTATCTCGAAAGCTGCACCTGGGTACCCTCGCCACAATCAACGAGAAATATCTGGTCGTCAACAGTTACCAACTGAGAGGTTGGATGACGATCAAAGGCCGGTAAGGCAGAATTGTTTCCAAGGATAGTTACACCCAGCATTAAGTGAAATTAACGCATCTATTTATATATCGCAACTTCTTCACTGCCATCACTGCTTTTATATCCCCTGTACATACCAGCACTGTTAAACATCATCACCGGGTTGCCATCCTTATCAACTGCTATCATTCCACCTTCGCCTTTTAGCCCCACCAGTTTTTTATTAACCACCTCGTCACAAGCCTCCTGCAGTGTGTAGTTTTTATATTCCATCAGGCAGCTTACATCGTGTGCAGCAACTGCGCGGATAAACATTTCTCCATGACCGGTACAGGAAATTCCGCAGGTATTATTATTAGCATAAGTGCCAGCGCCTATTACAGGGCTGTCTCCTATTCTCCCATATTTTTTGTTAGTCATACCACCAGTACTTGTTGCAGCAGCAATATTCCCGTCCTGATCGCAGGCAACAGCACCTACGGTACCAAATTTTTTATCCTTCATTAATTCTTCAAGCTCCTGGTGGGTATGATCAAGCGAATAGGTGTCAGAATCCCTTATAGCCTTCCACTGGTCATACCTGAACTGTGAAAAGAAGTATTCATCAGGTTCCAGTTTGATCCCCTGTTTTATCGCAAAATCTCCCGCTCCTTTACCACTCAAAAACACATGATTACTGTTTCTCATCACTTCGGCAGCGAGCTCAATAGGGTTTCTCACATTACGGACACCTGTAACCGAACCCGCATCTAATGTTTTGCCGTCCATAATTGCCGCGTCCATTTCCTGCACACCTTTCTTGGTGAATACAGAACCACGGGCAGCATTAAATAGAATATTATCTTCCAGAATAACGATAGCAGCTTTTATAGCATTTATTGCAGAGCCGCCTTCTTCTATTACTGCATAACCCGCCTGCAAGGCTTCTTTAAGACCTGTAAAATACGCTTGTTCAAGCTCAGGTGTCATGTCAGACTTTAAAATGGTGCCTGCGCCACCATGAATGACAATTGTAAAACGACGCATTATATCAACCTTTGGTGCAGGTCGAAATTAGTTATTTTAGTTTCGTAGATTTTCCAATTGTTTTTTAGATACCTTGAATAAGGTCTAATGGTTTTGATTAAACGTTAGTTACTTTAATAACAACCTGCACTCATCGATCAATCTTTCTTTATTGATTGCTACAGTACCTACTTCCTCACAAACCAACCCACCCGCAATATTTGCCACCTCTGCCATCAGGTTAATATCGCCCGTAGCAGCATAAAGCAGTGAAGCAACCGCAATAACAGTATCGCCCGCGCCCGACACATCAGCTATATTCCTGAAATGTGAAGGAACAATCCTGCTTCTGTTCCCATCTTTATAAAAAACTCCTCTCTCGGATAATGTAATGAATGAAATATTATGATTCAGCTTCTTATATAATTGATTATGTATTTCATTTAACAGCTCATCATTAATATCATCTACCAAAATATTTAGTCCTTCTTTTACCTCTTTCATATTAGGCTTGAAAATATCCACGCCTTTATAAGTCAGAAAGTTTTTCCTCTTCGGATCAACAGTGGTTATTACATTATATTTTTTACAGAGTGCTATTACTTCGGTAATTACTTTTTCTGTAAGCACTCCTTTATTATAATCCTCGAGTATAATGGCCCTTGGTTGCTGGGCAACAATATACTCTTCAACCTTATCAATTAATATTTGCTCTAATGCTTCAGTAAGATCGATGGTAATTTCTGAATCTAATCTCATCATCTGTTGATTACGGCTAATGATCCTGGATTTACTGGTCGTAATTCTTGAGTCATTCTTTATTAAAAAACCCGTATCAATATTATTGGAAGAAAACAGTTCGTTCAACGCATTTCCCTCTTCATCCTGGCCAATTACAGATATTACTGAAACCTGCGCACCCAGGCAGGCAAGATTAAGCGCCACATTTCCTGCACCACCAATTCTGTATTCTTTTCTATCGAGCGCCACAACAGGAACAGGCGCCTCGGGGGATATTCTTTCTACATGACCCCACCAATAGGTATCGAGCATTACATCGCCCAGCACTCCAACTTTTATTTCTTTGAACTCTTCAAATAGTTTTTCAAAATCTACCGTTGCCATGATAAATCAAGCATTCTTTTTATTGCTTACTGCAATATAGTAAATAGGAATTCCCAGCAATACAATTAACGCTCCGGGCCATGTTTGTTTAGGTTGATAAACAAATAAAGCACTGCAGATTAAAAATGCCAGTATGCAGTAAATTATTATCAAATATGGATAACCAAATGCCTTGTATGGCCTGGGTAAGTCGGGACGTTTTCGACGCAGCCGGAAAATGCCTATCAATGTTAAAGCATAAAATATAAGCACAACAAATACAACATAGGTAAGCAGTTGATTATAAGTACCGCTTAAACACAATAAGCAGGTCCACAAACATTGTATCCATAACGCAAAAGAAGGAACCCCATGTTTATTCAGTGTACCGGTCTTTTTAAAGAACAAACCATCTTTTGCCATCGTGTAATAAACCCGCGCGCCCGACAAAATCAATCCATTATTACAACCAAAAGTTGATATCATTATCATAACTGCAATAACAATCGTACCCGCGCTTCCGAATATTTTTAATGATGCGGCAAGAGATACTCTTCCATCTTTAGCATTGGCAATTTCATTAAGATCGAGCACACTTAAATACATCAGGTTAGTTGCCACATAAATAACGGTTACGATGAGTGTTCCGAAAAACAGGCTCAACCCTATGTTCCTTTCCGGCTTCTTCACTTCACCTGCAATAAAGGTCACATTGTTCCATGCATCGCTCGAAAAAACAGAACCAACAAGTGCGCTTGCAAATAATGGCACTACCGCAATTCCAACTATTTTTTGCCAGAAAGGCTCGCCCTCGCCAGGTTTAATTAATTGTTTAACCTGCCATGCATCGCTCCAGTTAGCACTCCATATATCTGCATTTGAAGCAAGAATAAAACCAAATATTATTAATCCGAATAATGATAATAATTTAGCGAGGGTAAATGTGGTTTGAATTAATTTTCCCCCCTTCACGCCCTTTGTATTAATGTACGTAAGTACAATTACAAGTATGATCGATACGGTTTCGGCTGCTGAAATATCTGTAAACCCAAGATCTAATAAAATATTATCAGGGCCGAGTGCAGGAAAACCATAGGCAGCGAATTTTGAGAATGCAACGCCCACAGCAGCTATTGTTCCCGTTTGTATAACTGCAAAAAAGCTCCACCCATATAAAAATCCTGTAAGCGGATTAAAAGCTTCTCTTAAATAAACATATTGACCGCCGGCGTTTGGATACATTGAGCTCAATTCTCCATAACTAACAGCAGCTGTAAGCGTTAAAAAGCCGGTAAGCACCCACGCAAATATCAACCATCCGGACGAACCCAAATAGGTTGTCATTTCCGTACTAACAATAAAAATGCCGGACCCAATCATGGAGCCGGCAACTATCATTGTAGCATCTAATAATCCCAGTGTTGGCTTGAAAGAAGTAGTAGAACTGGACATTAAGGGTTTATTTTTTTTCTTTTTTATACTCCTCGTTTAATCCATTAATCACATCATTAGTAATATCATACACCGAATCCCTGTAATACAACATAAATCCCGGCTCGTACGACATTATAAACGCATAACCTTTTTCTTTATTAAATTCTTTTAAGTAATTCTCTATCCTATTTCTCACCCTTGTCATCATATCGATCTGTTGTTTTTTCAGATCCTGCTCCAGCGTCATCTGCCTATGCTGGTATTTTTCCTGCATTTGGGTATATTCATGCTGTGCGGCTTCAGCCTCAGCCTGCGTCATCGTTGCACTTTTTTCCTGTAACTCTCTTAATCTTTTCTGGTAAGTATTCTGCAGGGAATTCAACTGTGAAGTAATATCCGCTTCTTTTCTTTTTATTTCTCCTGAAACATCTTTAAAATACTGGTATTTATCCTGAAGCGAATCTATATCAAAATAAGCCATCCTGAAATTTTCACTGCTATCGGATGAATTGCGGCTAATAAATGATGTTTCGTTTTTTTTGTGAGAAGAAAAATGGAAGTAAAATAATACACCCACACCAATAAGAGCCAGTAAACTTAAGTAAGTAGAAATCTTGTTCATTCCGTTATCAATGATTTTTAAGGTCGGCCGCGGTGCCAAGGGCTTTACCGGCAGCGCTATGAAACACTAATGCGTTTTATAGTAAAAAAAAGTAGGAAGATTACGCTTCCTACTTGTAAGATAAATATTAAAACGTTAAGATGATACTATTCTTCATCATCGAAACTCATCGCTTCGCGGGTTGTTTGCAACAGTTCATATTCTTCTTTGCTTCCTACGATCATGTTGTCGAAATCCCTTAACCCTGTACCTGCTGGTATCGGGTGACCAGTAATAACATTTTCTTTTAATCCGAGCATATCATCGGTCTTACCCTGGATAGCTGCAGATGAAAGTACTTTTGTTGTTTCCTGGAACGATGCCGCTGATATCCAGCTCTGTGTTCCCAATGATGCTTTTGTAATACCCAATAATACAGGATGAGAGGTCGCTGAATTCGCATCACGGTATTCAACAGGCTTCCTGTCGTTACGACGTAATAATGAATTTTCTTCTCTTATCTCGCGCAGGCTTACAATCTGACCGGCTTTAAGTTTAGCACTTTCACCAGCTTCTGTAACTACTTTTTTATCGAATATCCAATCATTCTCTTCGTTAAAGTCGAACCTGTCTTCAAGATCCTCTTCAAGGAACCTTGTATCTCCCGGATCAACGATCTCCACTTTTTTCATCATCTGCCTTACAATCACCTCGATGTGTTTATCATTGATCTTCACACCCTGCAAACGGTAAACTTCCTGGATCTCATTCACCACATATTCCTGCACCGCAAATGGCCCCTTAATAGAAAGAATATCGCCCGGAGCAACCTGTCCATCACTTAATGAAGCGCCTGCTTTAATAAAGTCACCATCCTGAACAAGAATCTGGCGGGTCAATGGAACAAGGTATTTTTTCACCACGCCATCTTTCGCTTCAACAATGATCTCCCTGTTACCGCGTTTAATTGTGCCGAAAGAAACCACCCCGTCAATCTCGCAAACAACTGCTGGATTACCCGGATTTCTTGCTTCGAACAATTCAGTAACACGTGGAAGACCCCCGGTAATATCTCTCTGCATACGCAGTGTTCTTGGAATTTTCACGAGCACCTGCCCTGCTTTCACATCTTCAGCTTCTTCAACAGTAATATGTGATCCTACAGGAAGGTTGTATGATTTCACTTCCTTACCTTCTACCAGTAATGTTGGGATCTTGGTTTTATCTTTTGTTTCGATAACCACTTTCTCACGGTGACCAGTCTGCTCATCGGCCTCTTCCCTGTAAGTAACACCTTCAATTACATTTTCGAATTTGATCTGACCGGTAATTTCCGCAACGATAACGTTGTTAAATGGATCCCATGTACAGATCACATCACCCTTCTTCACCTCCTGCCCGTCTTTCACCATTAACGTTGAACCGTAAGGAACGTTATTGGTAATTAATAAACGGTCATTTTTCAAGTCTATAATTCTCACCTCACCCGTACGCCCGATTACTACCTGGATCTTCTCGCCTTCGTTATTTTCTGCAGTTACAGAACGGAGACCATCAAACTGGATAGTACCATCAAACTTAGCGATGAGTGAAGACTCAACAGATGCAGAACCCGCAACACCACCCACGTGGAATGTACGAAGTGTTAACTGTGTACCAGGTTCACCGATACTCTGGGCAGCAATGATACCTACGGCATCACCTTTCTGCGCTGTATTTCCTGTAGCAAGATTCTTACCGTAACATTTTACGCAAACACCTCTTTTACTTTCACATGTTAATACCGAACGGATATCAACATTTTCAATTCCTGCAGTTTCGATGACTCTTGCCATATCTTCTGTGATCTGCTCACCTGCTCCAAGAATCAGTTCGTCAGTACCAGGAACATAAATATTATGCAGGGAAGTACGTCCCACGATCCTGTCGATCAGTGGCTCAACTACTTCCTCATTATCTTTTAGTGCAGATATCGCAATACCTCTTAATGTACCGCAATCTTCTTCTGTAATTACCACATCCTGCGCAACGTCAACAAGCCTGCGGGTTAAGTAGCCTGCATCCGCTGTTTTTAACGCGGTATCTGCAAGGCCTTTACGCGCACCATGCGTGGAAATGAAATAATCCAATACGTTCAATCCTCCTTTGAAATTAGAAAGGATCGGATTCTCGATAATTTCACTTCCTGATGAACCGGATTTTCTTGGCTTGGCCATCAATCCCCTGATTCCACAAAGCTGTTTGATCTGTTGTTTAGATCCACGCGCTCCGGAATCAAGCATCATGTACACCGAATTAAATCCTTGCTTATCGGAAGCTAACTCGCGTATAAGTGTTTCCGTTATACGCGTATCTACTCTCGACCATATATCAACGATCTGGTTGTAACGCTCATTATTGGTGATCAATCCCATATTATAGTTATCCCATACTTCTTCTACTTCTGCTTTCGCATTTTCAAGTACTTCTTCTTTAATGGAAGGAATAATAAGGTCATTGATATTAAATGATAATCCACCCTGGAAGGCTGTTCTGAAACCTAATTGCTTGATATCATCAAGGAACTTCGCAGTTTTCGGAACGTTAGTGATATTAATGATATCACCGATAATTTCTCTCAGGTTCTTTTTAGTAAGTAGGGCATTGATATATCCTACTTCTTTAGGAACAGACTGGTTGAATATTACACGTCCAACTGTTGTTTCAATTAATTTATTAGTGATCGAACCATCATTTGCTCTTACGTTGGTTTTCACTTTTATCCAAGCATGTAAATCAACGCGTCCTTCGTTGTACGCGATAATTACTTCTTCTGCTGAATAAAAATGTTTTCCTTCTCCACGCACTACTTCATCACCCATAGTTTTCTTGCCCTTGGTAATGTAATACAGGCCGAGTACCATATCCTGTGAAGGAAGGGTAATTGGCGTACCATTCTGCGGGTTCAGAATATTATGCGAAGCCAGCATTAATAACTGTG